>NZ_JAMBEP010000005.1 GCF_023374055.1 Luteimonas galliterrae
GCCGGTCCACTTCGGCGCGCAAGGCCGGATCGTCCGCGCACTCGGCCGACAGCACCCGCTCGCGTTCGGCCACGCCCAGGTCCACCACGCGGTCGAACAGGTCCGAGACGCGGTGCCAGCGTTCGGCCTGCGCGTTCACGGCACGTTGTCGTCCAGGTGCGCGCGCAGGAAGGCGCGGGCGCGACGCCAGTCGCGGCGCACGGTGCGCTCGCTGATGTCGTGCACCATCGCGATCTCGGCATAGTCCATGCCGGCGAAGAAACGGCATTCGACCACGTTGACCAGGCGCGGATCGAGCTCGCCCAGCGCCAACAGCGCATCCTCGATGGCCAACACGTCGATCTGCTGCATGTCGGCGTCTTCCACGCGGTCGGGTTCGAGCGTGAGCATCACCGCGCCGCCGCCGCGCTTGGCGGCCTTGCGTTCGCGCAGGTAGTCGATCAAAAGGTTGCGCATGGTCTTGGAAGCGAGCGCGAAGAAACGGGCGCGCTCGAGCTGATCGTCGCTGCCGGGCACGTCGGCGATTTTCAGGTAAGCCTCGTGCACCAGCGCCGTGGTGTCCAGATTGGTCCGGGCCCGTCCGCCCAAACGGTGCCGTGCGATGACGCGAAGCTGGTTGTAGATATCCTGGGACAATTGCTGGCGCGCCGCGGCGTCGCCCTGGCTGATCGCGTCCAGTGTCTGTGCCAGCTTGGTCGGCTGTTTAGCCATCGCAGCGATCCCCATCTCGCTTCCCCCAGACTTATAGGTTGGCACAGCGCATGTCATTGCGCTTGCAGAGCCATTCCTTGGCCGTTTTGCCAACTACGTCGCACTTATAACCCCCCCGGTTGAGAGATTGAAGGCCTTTCGGCGGGGACAGGCGGTCGGTTAAGTCTGCGGAGGGCTCGCTGAGAGGCTCTTGTTGACAAGGCATTCGCTTTTCCGAAGTGCCAAACCATGAGTTTCTGGCGCCCGCCTGATATCGTGACGGTCGTCAATACTCGCTGTCGTGGCGCTTGAGCTGCCCCGCGTGCCGGCCCTATCATCCCGCCCGCCGGGGAGCTGACGGCTGCGAGCCGCGGTGCGCGTGACGGTAACGCTCCGCGGCCTGCGTCCCTTTGGATGGGGTCGGGTCGACGCCGTGTACTACGCAGGAATGACCGCGCATGGCTGCATCCGCTTGGCATGAGGACAACACCATCACCGAAGTCGACTTGGCGCGGCAGGCCAAGCTCGGCGCGGTGACCGAAATGTCGATCGTGCAGACACCGCAGGGCTATCAGGTCGTGGTCGGCCTGAAGTGGCATCCGGAGCGGGTGGTGATGAGGACCCGCAGATCTACGACCGAACCGCGCCTGTTCAAGAGCCTTGAACGGCTGGTGGCGCATATCCGAGAACGTTATCCCGCGGTCCGGCAGGTGCGGATCGAGCTCATGACGGCTATCGAGCCGGCAAAGCCCGCCCGGAAGAAAGCGGCCCGATAGCGCCCGGCGACCTACGTCGGATGGCTCGCTCGACCGCCAAGCCGCGGTTTGGCGCCTCTCCGAAGCTTTCCGACGCGAGGGCCGCGAGCGCGCGTTTTTTTCGTCCTTAGCTGCTAACCCTAGCAGCGAGGAGAACCGCTAATGACCACGAATTTCTATTCGCCGCCATGGCCGTTCTCCGCGCGCATCCGCCGTCTCGACAAGGGTTCGCTCTTGGCTTGGTCGAGCACGGTGCTGGCGACTTTAGCCGGCTTCTCCGGGGCGATCGACCAAAGCTGGGCCGTTCCGCTGGTCGCGTTCTGTGCCGGCATGGGCGTTGCCTTCGCTTGCCGTAGCGCCGCCGCTTCATGCCGCCGCAATGCAATGGCGGGGCGGCAGCCGTCGGCGCGCGCTCCCTCGGCGAGCCAAGGCATCTGGCAGGAAATCGATCACCACCGCGATCTGCTGCACCTGCTGCACGAAAAAACCCATTCGGCAGCCAGAGACACAGGCTCGACCGTCGCACGGTCGGGCCCTATCGGACGCAAGCGGGGCCATGGGCAGAAATGACCGCCCCTTCTGAACGCAGCCTACCCACCTCAGTCCGCTTCGGTGTCGATGTGCACCGCACTCGCAACGGTTACACCCTCACGCTGCACCGCGAGGAAGGCGCTTTTCCGGTACTTGCGGCCAATGGGCGCCGCCTCATGCGGTGGCGACGCCTGGATGATGCGCTGGCCTATGCGACCGAGCACTTCGGTGTCCTTTCAGCAATTCGGTTGAACCTGGACGACTAGTTGCTTCGGTTTATGCGCAATTAAAAACGGAGGATAAGGCCTTGACTCGCCATTACCAATACAATATATATTGGTTACCGTATTATGGTAATACGGTCAACCATTCCTTTTGGAGTCATAGATGAAAGTCAAGCTGGTATATGCAGTGGTAGCGGTTCTGGCCCTGGTCAGCACGGTCGCTCTCGCCAAGCGAGCCAATGAAGTCGAGTTCGTCTATCTCAACGGCAAGGGCGAAGTCGTCGGTGGCAAGACGCTTCACTGCGCCGGCATGACGTCGCAGTGGGGCACGGTCACGCCCAAGTACGTGACGTCCAGCACGCCGTGCGATTGAATCCGCACGACGTTTGACGTCGGTTGCGTTGCAGTTGGCGCGGCGGCAAAGCTTCGATCCCTTTGTCCGCCGCGCCAACGTTTTTCCAGGCTCGCGAACGACGATTGCTTTTTTGCGAGTCCGCAGCCGCGATCAGGCAGCTCCCGCGCCTTCGCCGGCAGAGCGGAAAAAAACCATCACCGATAACCCGCGCCCGCCTATCCCCTCCCCTACGACGATCCGTGCATCGTGGCCGCGCGCCGCGCGCGCCACTAGCGATAAACCGATGCCGCTGCCGCGCCCGCCATTGCCCGGCGCGCGGTAGAAGCGATCGAAGATGCGATCGCGATCCGCCGCAGGCACGCCGGGGCCGTCGTCTGCGACCTGCAGCATCACGCCGGGCGCGCCTTCGTACAGCGCCGGCCCGCAGGACACCGCGATCGTGCCGCCCTCGCCGGCATAGCGCACCGCGTTGTCTAGCAGGTTGCGCAGCAGGATGCCGAGCTGGTCGATATCGCCGTTCACCACCGCGGGTTCGGCATTGAGCGCGATCTTCTGCCGCCGTTCGCGCGCCAGCGTTTCGAAATCGCGTACCAGCAGCACCAGCAGTTCGGACAGGTCGACCGGCGTGCGTTGCGCGCCGTCGGCGGCCGTGTCCAGGCGGGCCAGGTCCAGCAACTGTTCGGACAAGCGCGCGCTTCGCTGCACGCCGGCGCTTAGCCGCTGCAAGGCCGCATTCTTCTCTTCGACCGTATTCGCGCGCAGCGCGAGATCGGCGTGCGCGATCAGCACCGCCAGCGGCGTGCGCAGTTCGTGCGCCGCGTCGGCGATGAAGCGGCGCTCGTTCTGCAGGGCTTCGTCGACGCGCGCGAGCTGGCTGTTGAAGGCCTCCACCAGCGGCTGCAGCTCGGTGGGGATCGGCGCGACCGGCAGCGGCGTCAGATCCAGCGGCTGCCGCGTCATCAGCGTGCGGCGCAGCGCGGTCACCGGGCGCAACGAGCGCCCGATCACCACCCATGCGACCAGGCCGAACAGCACGAAGATTTGCAGCGCGGCGATCACCGCCACGCGCACCCAGCCTTTGAACTCCTGCGCCATCATGTCTTGGGTGCGGCCGACCTGGACGATGATGCCGCGCTCGCGATCGGAGACGCTGTAGACGCGCCAGGTCTCGCCGCCGATCACGCGCGTGGCGTAGCCGTCGGCGAAGTCCGGCTTCATCGCCTCGGCGGGCGCCGCCGGCGAATGCACGACGTTGCGGCCGCCGGCCCATATCTGGAAACTCATCTTCTGGTCGCTGGCGCTGCTTTTTTCGCGCAGCCGCGGCGGTTGCGCCGTCGGCGCCAGCACGGCCAGATTGTGCGGCATCGACGTCAGGATCTGCGTGGCGATCTCGCGCAGCGACGCGTCCCAGAATCCGGTGCGCTCGCGGGTGAGCTGCCAGCTCTGGTAGCCCTTCCAGCAGGTGAAGGCCAGCACGATGCACAGCAGCAGCGCCTTGGTCAGGCGCCAGCGCAGCGAATGGCGCTCGTGGACGGCGCGGCGGCACTGCTCCATGCGCTCGCGCCAGTATCGCTTCATGCCTGCGGACCGCCGATCCGATAGCCGTAACCGTGCACGGTGCCGATCAGCTTCTCGCCCAGCTTGCGTCGTAGCTGATGCACGTACACGGCGATGGTGTTGCTCTCGATCGTGCCGGAGCTGCCGTAGACCGCTTCCTCCAGTTGTTCGCGCGTGGTCACCCTGCCTTGCCGCTCCATCAGCAGCATCAGGGTGAGGAATTCGTGCGAGCTCACCGGTACGGTTTGTCCGCCGCGCGTCACCAGGCGCTTCGCCGGATCCAAGGTAACGTCGCCGTGGCTCAGGACCGGCGATACGCGTCCCTGGCTTCGGCGCGTCACTGCGCGCAGGCGCGCGTACAACTCGTCGGGCTGGAACGGTTTGACGATGTAATCGTCGGCGCCGGCGTCCAGCCCGGCGATGCGGTCGCTGAGCTTGTCGCGCGCGGTGATGATCAGCACCGGCGTGGTGTCGTAGCGGCCGCGCAGCACGGCCAGCACGCTGAGCCCGGAACTGCCCGGCAGACCCAGGTCCAGCAACACCGCGTCGTAGCCGTGATCGACCAGCGCGATCTTGGCCGTCGCCGCATCGGCCGCCCAATCCACCGCGGAGCCGTGCTGCTCCAGCCCGGCGCGCAGCGCGTCGGCCAGCATCGCATCGTCTTCCACCAGCAGCAGTTTCATCGCTCGCCTTGTTCCGGAGATGCCGGTCACTCTGCGCCGGCGCAATTAAAAACTTCTTAAAACCATGTCCTTACGCTGGCTGTCACGGGTCCGCTGCCGGCCCCGCTTTCGCCCGGAGGATCGCTGTGCCGCCGCTACCGATCCTAACGCCATCGCCGACCGGCCGTGTCGGCGCGCCCCCGTTTCAAGCCAAAACCTTCGCCGCCACGTGACCGTCGGCTACCTATTGCTGGAGTCCCTGATGAACGCCGAAGCCCGAGCGCTCTCGCGCCTGCCCGCACTGACCATCCGCTCCGTGATTCACGACGATCTTCCGCAGTTGCTGCGGTTGTGCGCCGAGCACGCCGAACAGACCGCGTTCGAACGCCTGCCCTACGGCCGCATCCGCCACGATCCGCTGGAACTGCGCGAAGCCCTGTTCGAACCGCCGTTGCGCGCCTGGGCATGGCTGCTGCACGCCGGCGACGAAGCGATCGGCTATGCGGCCGCCACGGTGGGTTTCTCGATGCTCGAACGCGGCTATTACCTGCAGCTCGAACCCTGGCACGTGCGCGCGCCGTGGCGAACGGACGGCGCCGACCTGCTGCTGTTGCAACAGGCGCAGTACCTTGCGCTAAAGCTCGGCTGCCTGAACCTGCAGTGGCAGGCGCCGGCTTGGAGCGCGGCATCGGCGCTGTCGAGCGAACGCGCCACGCGCATCGAAACCGTGCGCCACGTGCTGCCGCTGGCGCCGCGCGCGACCGCCGACGATGCGTCGGGCCTGCTCCATGCCTGAGTCTTGGGCGCGCTCCCCTCATGCGCCGAGCCGTGCGCGCCGCGCGCGGCGATTTTTATTCCTTTTCGCGATGGTATCGATGACTACGCTTACGCTTTGCGCCTGCAGTACGGCGCGTTACGCGCAATCGCCGCAATACCGCGACGGCGGCTTCCGCAATCCGGTCGCGCCGCGGATGCGCGGCAACTTCTTCTCCATGACCTGGCGTTTCCTGTTCGACAAGCCGGACGACACGGTACCGTCCGCGCCGCTGCCGGTGTCCCCGCTCAGCCGCGAACAGCTGCTGGCCGCGCCGGACGGGACGCTGTACCGCCTGGGCCATTCCACGGTGCTGATCAAGCTCGGCGGCGCGTTCTGGCTCACCGATCCGGTGTTCTCGCTGCGCGCCTCGCCGGTGCAATGGGCCGGACCCAAGCGTTTCCATCCGCCGCCGATCTCGATCGATGCGTTGCCGCCGATCAAGGGCGTGATCCTGTCGCACGACCATTACGATCACCTCGACAAGGCGGCGATCCTGGCGCTGGCGGACAAGACCGAGCATTTCCTGACGCCGCTGGGCGTGGGCGACCTGCTGATCGAATGGGGCGTGGACGAACGCAAGGTGCTGCAGCTGGACTGGTGGGATTCGATACCGGTCGGCGGCCTGCGCTTCGTCGCCACGCCGTCGCAGCATTTCTCCGGCCGCGCGCCGTTCGCGGACAATCCCACGCTGTGGACGTCGTGGGTGATCGAAGGCGACGGGTTGCGGCTGTTCTTCAGCGGCGACACCGGCTATTTCGACGGCTTCAAGGCGATCGGCGACAGGTACGGCCCGTTCGACCTGACCCTGATCGAATGCGGCGCCTACAACACCGATTGGCCCGACGTGCACATGCAGCCGGAACA
Organism: Luteimonas galliterrae; assembly: GCF_023374055.1. Taxonomy (NCBI): domain Bacteria; kingdom Pseudomonadati; phylum Pseudomonadota; class Gammaproteobacteria; order Lysobacterales; family Lysobacteraceae; genus Luteimonas; species Luteimonas galliterrae. Next base: position 6,456 of record NZ_JAMBEP010000005.1, read on the forward strand.
AACGCTGCAGGCGCACCTGGACCTGCGCGGCCGCCGGTTGATGCCGGTGCACAACGGCACCTTCGATCTGGCGTTCCACGGCTGGCGCGAACCGCTGGAGCGGATCAGCGCATTGGCTGCGGCGCGCGGCGCGCGGATCGTCACGCCAGCGATCGGACAGCCGCTGTCGATCCGCGAGCCGGCCGCCACCGGCGCATGGTGGACGGCGGCACGCTGAAGCGCGCGATCTGCAAACGTTTCCAGCGCGTAGGACGGAATCGTCCACGCGCGGATCGGCGACAATGGCGGCCTTTCCTCGCCGAATCTCGCCATGTCGTCCATCTCACTGACTCGTTTCCTGATCGAAGAAGAACGCGCCGGCCACGTCAATCCCGATTTACGCCTGCTGATCGAAGTCGTCGCGCGCGCCTGCAAATCGATCTCGGTCGCGGTCGGCAAGGGCGCGCTGGGCGGGGTGCTGGGCGATGTGATCGCCAGCGGCGCAGCCAGCATCAACGTGCAGGGCGAAGCGCAGAAGAAGCTCGACGTGCTGAGCAACGAGATCCTGCTCGAGGCCAACGCCTGGGGCGGGCACCTGGCCGCCTGCGCTTCGGAAGAAATGGACCACTGCCAGCCGATTCCGGATGCCTTTCCGCGCGGCAATTATCTGTTGCTGTTCGATCCGCTGGACGGCAGCAGCAATATCGACGTCAACGTCAGCGTCGGTACGATCTTCTCGGTGCTGCAGTGCCCGGACGGCGTGGCCCAGGCGGCGGACGAGCATTTCCTGCAGCCGGGGCGCACCCAGGTCGCCGCGGGCTATTGCATATACGGGCCCAGTACGATGCTGGTGTTGAGCATCGGCCACGGCACGCACGCGTTCACGCTGGACCGCGAGCAGGGCGGTTTCGTGCTGACGCAAAAGAACATGCGAGTGCCGGCGGAAACCAAGGAATTCGCGATCAACGTCTCCAACCAGCGCCACTGGGAGGCGCCGATGCAGCGGTACGTGGTCGATCTGCTGTCGGGCAAGGAAGGCCCACGCGGCAAGGATTTCAACATGCGCTGGATCGCTTCGATGGTGGCCGACGTGCATCGCATCCTGACCCGCGGCGGCATCTTCATCTATCCCTGGGACCGCAAGGACCCGGGCAAGGCCGGCAAGCTGCGACTGATGTACGAGGCCAATCCGATGGCGCTGCTGGTGGAGCAGGCGGGCGGTGCCGCGACCAACGGCCGCGAACGGATCCTGGACATCGCTCCGGACCAATTGCATCAGCGCGTACCGGTGTTCCTGGGTTCGAGGGACGAGGTCGAGCAAGCGACGCGGTATCACCTGGAGCACGATGCTGCAGCGACGTCTTAACGGCATAAGCGTTGAGGGCGGAACCATGCCGTTGCACTTCCACTGCGCAGGCAGGATGCCGGAGCGAACATCCGCGCAGCGGATGGCCCGAAGGGCATGTCGCAGGCGCGGCATGTCATCCAGGCCCGCGTCCTGGCGGGTGCGCTGCGACTCGCGCCATGGACAAAGGCTTCCGGCTGCGCCGGGTCACTTTCTTTGCTGGCCCAAAGAAAGTAACCAAAGAAAAGGCCTGAACTGCGGTGCGATGCGTCGCGCTTGAAAGTTCGCCTGCAGACCTGCTTTCGTCGTGGGTGACCTTCTTACGCAGGTACTAGATTTTGATTCGCCGCGATTGTGGTGACGTGGCTTTTGCGGAGTTGCGCTAAGGAGGCGTTCTGATCGATCGCCTCGCATCTGAATGTCGAAGCGACGGAGGAATCCCGAGGGCTGGCGAGCGGTGGCCAAGAACACGAGGTAACCCCATCGCCGGGATACCTTCCAAAGGCCCTTTTTCTTGGTTACTTGTCTTTTTGGGCCCATCAAAAAGAAAGTCACTCGGCCGCGGTTTTAGCGGACGAAACCCCGGCTGGAACGGCCGGCAGGTCGCGAGAACCCCCAAGCAAAGAGCAGCGGGGCAAGTCCCGCTCTACAAGAGCCAAAGCGAATCTCCCCGGCTCCTCTTTTGCAAAAAGGGGGAGACAAGCTGGATTCCGGCCCGCGCCGGGACGGCTGGGAGCAAAATCGCCTGCGGAAGAAAGCCTCTGCCCGGCCTTGCATCCCGGAGTTCCGCCGCCATCCTGCTGGAATGCACCTGCACGGCAACGACTCGCCCAGCGACGCCAAGGCCCAGGGCCGGATCGACAAGGGCCGCATCATGCGCGCGCTCAACCTGAGCCTGGGCTTCGTGTTGCTGTTGGCGATCGTCTTCGCCGCCCAGCACGCATTCGATCTGCGCGACTGGGCGGTGGCGCCGCACGAACTCGGCGGCTTGCTCGGTGTGCTTACGGCACCGCTGCTGCACGGTTCGTTCGAACACATCACTGCCAATGCCGCCGCGTTGATCCTGCTGGGCACCTTGGCCGGCAGCGTTTATCCGCAGGCCACCGTGCGCGCATTGCCGCTGTTGTGGCTGGGCTCCGGCCTGGGCGCCTGGCTGTTGGGCCAGACCGGCACGCATCACCTGGGTGCGAGCGGCGTCACCCATGGCCTGATGTTCCTTGTGTTCGTGCTCGGCCTGCTGCGCCGCGATCGGCCCGCGATCGCCGCGGCGATGATCGCCTTCATGCTGTACGGCGGCATGCTGTTGACGGTGCTGCCGCGCGAGCCCGGCGTGTCCTGGCAGGCGCACCTGGGCGGTGCCGTAGCCGGCGCGATCGCTGCATTCGCGTTCCGCCATCGCGACCCGCCGCTGCCGCGCCGCCGGTACAGCTGGGAGATCGAGGAAGAATTGGCCGAAGAGGCCGCCCGCATCGAGCGCGAGCAATACGAGCCCGAACGGCCGCGCGACGTGCCGGTGCTGTGGCGGCGGCAGGAAGAAGAACGCGGCGTGGTGTTGAAGTTTCCGCCGCGCGACGGACAGTGAGTCCCGGGATGTAATCGGCGCGGCCGAGCCGCTAGACTTCGCGGCAACTCGTTCGCGACGTGGCAGACGACCATGGCCGTCACCGCCCAACCGAAAAGGCGCGACAATCCTTGGGTACTGATCGCGACCATCGCGGCGTGCGTGCTCATCATCGCGACGGCGATCTGGACTTTCGCGGGCTTCATGTTGGATGTGTTGCGAGGCACCGAGCCCTACCTGCACGGGATGTCCGCGATGCGATCCAACGCGCAAGTCGTCGAGGCGTTGGGCGCACCGATCGAAGCCGGCCGCTTTTTCGAAGGCAATATCTCCGTATCCGGTCATCGCGGCGATGCGCGCTATGCGGTGCCGATCCATGGCCCCAAATCCACTGCAACGCTGCATATCGCTGCGCATAGCGAAAATGGAGTCTGGGCGTACCCGACCCTGGAAGTAAACGTGGCGGACGGACGCGTCATCGACCTGGCGCCGGCGCAGCCATGAGCGGGCGCATCCTCGTCACCGGCAGCGCCGGCCATCTGGGCGAAGCGCTCATGCGCACGTTGCGCGCGGCGGCGCACGACGTCGTTGGGCTCGATATCGCCGCATCGCCCTATACCGATGCGGTCGGTTCGGTCGCGGACCGTGATTTCGTCGAGCGCTGCATGCGCGGCGTGCAGGCGGTACTGCACACCGCCACGCTGCACAAACCGCACGTGGCCACGCACACGCGCCAGGATTTCGTCGATACCAATATCACCGGCACGCTCAATCTGCTGGAAGCGGCCGCGGCCAACGGCGTCGGGGCTTTCGTCTACACCAGCACCACCAGCGCTTTCGGCGACGCGCTGACGCCGCCGGAAGGCGAACCCGCGGCCTGGATCACCGAAGACGTGGTCCCGGTGGCCAAGAACATCTACGGTGCGACCAAGACCGCGGCCGAAGACATGTGCCGGCTGTTCCACCGCAAGCAGAGACTGCCCTGTGTGGTGCTGCGCACGTCGCGCTTCTTTCCCGAGCCCGACGACAATCCGGCGCTGCGCTCGGCCTATGCCGACGGCAACATCAAGGCCAACGAGTTCCTGTACCGGCGCGTCGACGTACAGGACATCGTCGATGCGCACCTGCTGGCGATCGCGCGCGCGCCGGAGATCGGCTTCGGCCGCTACATCGTCAGCGCGACCGCGCCGTTCCAATTGGAAGACCGCGCCGAATTGCGCAGCGATGCGCCTGCGGTGGTCGCACGTCGCGTGCCCGGCTACGAGGCCGAATACGCGCGCCGCGGTTGGCGCATGTTCCCGAGCATCGAACGCGTCTACGTCAACGCCGCGGCGCGGCAGGCGCTCGGTTGGCGGCCGCGCTACGACTTCGCCTATGTGCTGGAACGGTTGCGTACCGGCGAAGACCCGCGCAGCCCGCTGGCGCAGGCGATCGGCATCAAGGGCTACCATGGCCCGTCGTTCGAGGACGGGCTGTATCCGGTGGAGTAATGCTGCTTTTCGTAGGAGCGGCTTTAGCCGCGAGCTTTTGATCTTGCTTCACATCTGACAAAAAGCTCGCGGCTAAAGCCGCTCCTACGAAAAGCGAAAGCGAAAGGCGGCGGGCCGCCTTTCGCGATAACGCCTCAGAACTTGGCGGTGAACTCCAAACCCCAGTTGCGCGGCTCGTTGATGAAGCCGGTCAGGTTGTTGAAGTCGATGCCGCCGACCGCACGCTCGGTGTCGGTGATGTTGCGGCCGAACAGCGCCACTTCGTAGTTGCCGGCGTCCCAGTTGTAGCCCAGGCGCAGGCCGCCTTCGACCAGCGATTTGCCGGTGAATTCGCGAGCTTCGTACAGGAAGAAATTGATTTCGCTGCGGTAGGCCCAGTCGGTGTAGACGAAGAATTCGCCCTCGCCCACCGGAATGCCCCAGCGCGCGGTCAGGTTGTGGATCCACTTGGGCGCCTGCGGCAGCGGGTTGCCGTCGATGAAGGCCACGGTGGTGCCGTTCGGCAGCAGCTGGGTCGGGTCGGTGACCGTGCAGTGCGGCGTGGCGCCGAATGTGCCGCCGCAGACCCCGACCGCCAGCGATGCGTCGTTGATCTCGGTGTCGTTGTAGCTGCTGCCGAACGTCACCAGCAAATCCGGCGTCAGATACGCTTCGAGGTCGAACTCGAAGCCCTGGCCCAGGCTCTTGTCGGCATTGAGCAGGATCGCCGAGTTGTTGCCGCCGCCGACCGCGACCAGCTGCTGGTCCTTGACGTCGTAGCGGAACACGCTGAAGCCCATGCGCGCGCGCTTGTTCCACAAGTCGGCCTTGATGCCGGCTTCGTAGGAAATCACTTCTTCCGAATCGGCGATCGACGGCGTTGGCGAAAACAGCAGGCGCGCCTGGATCGACGGCGCACGGAAGCCCTTGGCCACGCGCGCGTAGAAATTGACGTCGGAGTTGATCGCGTAGGTGCCGCTCAGATCCCAGCTGACGTCGTTGGCGTCGGTAGTGACCGGGAACGGACCCGACACCGGCGTGCCGAACGGCGCGGACTGCAGCACGCTGGCGCTGAAGTCCTTCTTGTCTTGCGTATAGCGCAGGCCGCCGCGCAGCTTGAACTTGTCGGTGACGTCGAATTCGCCGGAGCCGAACACCGCCCAAGCCTTGTTGCGCTGTTCCTGCACTGCGTGGCCGTTCTGCACGCCGCCATGCAAGGAATCGTAGTTGAAGCTGTCGACGGTGATGTCTTCGTCGAAATAGAACAGGCCCGCCTGCCAGTCGAAGCGGCCCCATTCGTTGGATTCGATGCGGAATTCCTGGCTGAACTGGGAATGGTCGGGCAGGCCGTCGGCCGATTCCGCCGAGAACGCGATCGTTCCCGGGCCGGACGGCGGGTTGAAGCGGTCGCCGAAACCGCCGTCGATGTCGCCGCGGCTGAGCGTATCGACGCTTTCATAGCCGGTGATCGAGTACAGCGTGGTGCGGCCCAGATCCCACGACAGGCGCGCGCTGGCGCCCTGCGATTCCAGCTTCTGGAAGTTGGTGCCGTCGATCGTGACCTTGTCGCGGTCGAAGCCGGGCACGAAATCGTTGCTGCCCTTCTGGAAGATGTTGGCGCGGAACAGGCGCGCGGTGCCGCCCAGGTCGCGTGCGTGGACGTTGAACAGCGCCTCGAAGCCGTCGCCGCTTTCGTACAACAGCTGTAGGCGCGCGGCCATCTCCTCGAAGCCTTCCAGATCCCTTTCCGGGCCCGCGGCGAAGGTATTGTCGACCCAGCCGTCGCGCTTCTGGTACAGCATCGACGCGCGCGCCGACCAGTGCTGGCTCAGCGGCCCGCCGAAGGCGCCTTCGACGTTGATCGCTTCGTTGCTGCCGACCGACACCTGCGCATAGCCATCGGTTTCCTGGCTGGGCTTGCGCGATTCGAACTTGACCACGCCGGCCGGCGTATTGCGGCCGAACAGCGTGCCCTGCGGGCCGCGCAGCACTTCGACCTGGTCCAGGTCGAACACCGGGAAGCCCTTCAGGATCGGGTTTTCCTGCACCACGTCGTCGTAGATCAGCGACACGGGCTGCGATGCGTTGAGATCGAAGTCGGTGTTGCCCAGGCCGCGGATGTAGAAGCGCGGGAAGGCGCGGCCGAACGAGGATTCGATGTTGAGCGACGGCACGCGGCCGGACAGGAAGCGCACGTCTTCGCCGCCGGAGGCGAGCACGTTGAGTTTTTCGCCGTCGACCGCGGTCAGCGACACCGGCACGTCTTTCGCGTTCTCGACGCGGCGCTGCGCCGTCACCTGGACGGTATCGAGGGTGATGGCTTCCTTCTGCGCAGCGGCCTGGTCCGCTGCGACATCCTGCGCCAACACGGGCGCGGCGGGCAGGAGCATCGCGATGGCGATCGCGAGCGGGCGCAACTGGGCGGAGCGCGACGACAAGCGGCGTGGCACGGACATGGCGGTTTCCTCGGAAGGCTGGGCGGACGCGGCGGTGTTCCCCTCGCCGGATAATTGTTACAGATTCGTGATGAGCGGGCCACGACAACGTCGCAATCTGTCGATCGGCTCCGTGACGTGTGGCATTCCTTGCGGCGGCGGCGGCCGGCTACCGTGTAAGCGATTTCGCAATGGATGGACCTATGCGCACCCTGCCCTGCTGCAGCCTGCTCGTCCTGGCCCTGGCCGCCTGCACGCAGCCTGCGACGGCGCCTTCGCCTCCGGCCGCCGCTTCCGCGGCGGCCCCTATCGCCGCGCTCGCGGCCGGCGAGCGGCGCATCAAGATGTCCGACGGCGCCGAGATCTATCTCAAGGTCGCCGGCAAGGGCCCGGTCTGCATGCTCGTGCATGGCGGGCCGGGCCAGGGATCGCTGTCGACCGAGAAGATGGGCGCCGACAAGCTCGAAGACTTCCTGACGATGGTGTGGCTGGACCAGCGCGGTTCGGGCAAGTCGCCGGATGCGCAGGATTACCGTCTCGAACGCGTCGTGCAGGACTTCGACGAAGTCCGCCGGGCGCTGGGCGCGGACAAGATGTGCCTGATCGCGCATTCGTTCGGCGGCATCCTGGCGGTGGAATACGCCAAGCGTTATCCGCAGCACGTGTCGGAACTGGTCCTGGCCAACAGCACCCTGCATTTCCTCGGCCCGGAGAATTCGCGCATGCAGATCGCTTTCGTCAACCGGCTGCTCGGCAGGACTGTCGTTGCGGTCGCCGACGATGCGAACGAAGCCGCGCTGGCCGAAGGCCGCGAGCGGGCGCGCGCGGCGCTGATGAAGAGCGGCAAGGGTTATCGTTTCCTCACCGAGAACACGGACAGCATTCGCGTGATGAGCGAGATCGACGGCGGTTACGAGCGCTCCCGAGGTTTCGGCAACGCGATTTTCGAACAGCGGGGGGCTTATCCCGAGTATTGGATCGACTATGCTCCCGTCAGCGCGCGGATTCGATCGCCGGTGCTCGTCATCACCAGCAGCAAGGACTACGCAGTGGGTCCGGACGAGTACAAGCGCTTCCGTTTCGCCCACCAGAAGACGGTGACGCTGGACGGCGGCCACATTTCGTATTACGAGAACAACGCCGAATTCGTTGCCGCCATTCGCGAATTCATGGCTGGACGGCGATAACCGCGCGGGAAGGGGTTCGGCGCTTGCAGAAGCTCGCTCTGCAGAGCGGAGCTTGCCTGCGCTACTTTCGCGCCCCTATGCCGTCATCCCAGCGAACGCTGGGACCCATGTTGCTCTTGCTCTTGCCCCTAAGCCGTCATCCCGGCGAAGGCCGGGATCCAGGCCCGCGTCCTCGCCAGCTGCGCTGCGACTCGCGCCATGGACAAAGGCTTCCGGCTGCGCCGGGTCACTTTCTTTGCTGGCCCAAAGAAAGTAACCCAAGAAAGGGCCTGAACTGCGGTGCGATGCGTCGCACCTGTAAGTCCGCCAGCGGCCCTGCTTTCGTCGTGGGTGACCTTCTTACGCAGGTACTAGATTTTGATTCGCAGCCTATGGGTGACGTGGCTTTTGCGGAGTTTCGCTAAGGAGGCGTTCGGGTCGATCGCCCCGAATCTAAATGTCGAAGCGACGGAGGAATCCCGAGGGCTGGCGAGCAGTGGCCAAGAACACAAGGTAACCCCATCGCCGGGATACCTTCCAAAGGCCCTTTTTCTTTGGTGACTTCTCTTTTTGGGCCCCACAAAAAGAAAGTCACTCGGCCGCGGTTTTAGCGGACGAAACCCCGGCCGGAACGGCCGGCAGATCGCGACGAACCCGCAAGCGAAGGCAGCGGAGCGAGCTCCGCTCTACAGAGCAACAGCAAATCTTCCCCGACCCCTTTTTTTCAAAGAGGGGAGACAAGCCAAGGCGCTGGATTACTCGCTTCGCTCGCCCTCCGGGCCATCTGCTGACGCAGAGGTCGCTCCGGCCTTCGGCTTCCGCAGTCCCGCCTTCGCGGGAATGACGGCTTAAGGACAAAGCGAGCCTTGCGGCGGCTCGGACCCGTGTGCAAACTTCCTGCCGGGACGTGGGGACGTCCGACAGGGGGATAGATCATGTGGGCAAGGGGATTGCTGGTCGGCTTGCTGGCCGTGACCACGGGGGCGTACGCGCAGGACAATGCCGATGCGGCCGCTCAGGCGAAACAGTTCGTCGAGTCGCTGCATTTCCGCAGCGGCGAGATCGCGGTGCCCGAAGCGCAGGCGCATTTCCGTCTGGGCGGCGAGTTCCGCTATCTCGAGAAAGCCGATGCGCGGCGCGTGCTGGAACAGTTCTGGGGCAATCCGCCCGACGACAGCGTGCTCGGCATGGTCGTGCCGACCGCCACGCCGTTGGATAGCGACGAATCGTGGGCGGTGGTGGTCACCTATTCCGACGAGGGTTACGTCTCGGACGAGGACGCCGCCAAGACCGATTACGATGCGCTGCTGAAGGAGCTGAAGGAAGGCACCGAGCAGGAAAACGCCGAGCGCAAGAAAGCCGGCTACGAGGAAATCCGGCTGGTCGGCTGGGCGGTGCCGCCGCGCTACGACGGCGACAGCAAGAAACTGTACTGGGCCAAGGAACTCGATTTCGAAGGCAGCCCGCAGCACACGCTCAATTACGACATCCGCGTGCTCGGCCGGCGCGGCTATCTGAGCTTGAATGCGGTGTCGGGCATGTCCGAACTGGAAACGGTCCGCGCCGGCATGCAGCAACTGTTGCCGATGACCGAGTTCGACAGCGGCGCGCGCTACGCCGACTACAACGCAGACACCGACAAACTCGCCGGCTACGGCATCGCCGCGCTGATCGGCGGGGGCATCGCCGCCAAGGCCGGCCTGTTCGCCAAGATCGGCGCGCTGCTGCTCGGCCTCAAGAAGCTGCTGATCCCGTTGGTGCTGGTGTTGCTTGCGTTCGGCAAGAAGATCCTCGGATTCTTCGGCCGCGACAAGCAGGACAAGGCCTAATCCGAAACCCGTACGGGCGGCCGCTGCCGGGCGCCCGTACGCCGGCCTCGTCCGCGGGGCTATGCTTAGGGATCGGGGTGGGGCGGACGCGACTTCATGGGGAATGAAATCACCGAGCTGCTGGTGCAAGCGCGTGCCGGCCAGCCGGAGCGGCTTTCGGCCGTGTTCGAATCCCTTTATCCCGAGCTGCGCCGCCTGGCGGCGTCGCGGCTGGGCGCCGGCGAACATACGATCACGCCGACCGTGCTCGTCCACGAATTGTTCCTGCGCGCCAGCAGCGGCGATCCGCTGTCGGCGACCGACCGCAAGCATTTCTTCGTCGCCGCCGCGCAGGCGATGCGTTGGATCGTGGTCGACCATGCGCGCCGGCGCGGCGCCGACAAACGCGGCGGCGGCCAGGTCGCGGTCACGCTGGACGAGGCCCTGGTCGGCGCCGATGCCGCGGACACGACCATGCTGGCCCTGCACGACGGGCTCGAAGCGCTGGCGCAGGTCAACGAACAGCAGCGCCAGGTCGTCGAGCTGCATTACTTCGCAGGTCTCAAATTCGCCGAGATTGCCGAACTGCTGGACTGCTCGGAACGCACGGTGCATCGCGAATGGGAGCGCGCGCGCGCTTTCCTGCACGCCTGGCTGAGCGACCCCTGAGCATGGACGCCGGCGAGCGCGAAACCTGGCGCCGGGCCGATCGCGTCCTCGACGGCCTGCTCGATCTGCCGGCCGCAGAGCGCCTTGCGCAACTCGAAAGCATGGACCTGTCGCCTGCGTTGCGCGACCGCGTGCGCCGCCTGCTGTCGGCCCACGAACGCAGCGCCGGTCCGCTGGACCGCACGTTCGCTGCCGGCATCGCGATCGAACCGCAGGCGCTGTCCGGTCGCCGGCTGGGCCGCTGGCGGCTCGACGGCGAACTGGGCCGCGGCGGCATGGCCGTGGTCTACCGGGCGCAGGCGATGGAAGGCGCCACCGGGCAGATCGCCGCGGTCAAGGTGCTCACGCTCGGCGCGCTGGCCGAGGTCGGCCGCGAACGTTTTCTGCGCGAGCAGCGTGCGCTGCTGCGCTTGCGCCATCCCTACATCGTGCCGCTATACGACGCCGGCGTCGCCGAAGACGGCACGCCTTGGCTGGCGATGGCGCTGGTCGAAGGCGAGCGCATCGACCAATGGTGCGGGCGTCGCGGACTCGATGCCCAGGCCCGCATCGGCTTGGCCCTGCAGGTCGGCGAAGCGCTCAGCTATGCGCACCGCAATCTGGTCATCCATCGCGACATGAAGCCGTCCAACGTGCTGGTCGATGAGGACGGCCACGTGCGGCTGCTGGATTTCGGCATCGCCCGGCTGGCGGACGACGCGGAAACCGAAGCCACGGCGACCGGCCTGCGCGCGTTGACGCCCGAATACGCCGCGCCCGAACAATTCGCCGGCGCGCCGCCCAGCACGGCCATGGACGTCTACGGCCTGGGCGCCCTGCTGTACCGCCTGCTGACCGGACGCGCACCGCGGCCGCAAGGGCAGCGCAACGCAAACACGCAGACGTTGGCGCCGTCTCGCGCTGCGCGGCAAGATCCGGCGCTCGCGCCTGCCGCCAGACGCGAAACCGCCAAGATCCTGCGCGGCGACCTCGATGCGATCCTGATGAAAGCCCTGGCGCAGGAACCCGAACGCCGCTACGCCAGCATCGAAGCGATGACCGACGACTTGCGGCGCTGGCAATTTCGCCGGCCGGTCCGCGCCCGCGCGCCTAGCGCCGGCTACCGGCTGCGCAAATTCGCCGCACGCCATCGCCTGGCCGTGGCAGCAGGCGCGGTGGTGGCGGCATTGCTCGGCACCGGCGTGGCCGGCGTGCTGTGGCAAGCGGGCCGCGCCCGCGCCGCCGCCGAGGAATCGCAGGCGCAGCTGGATTATCTGGGCAGCGTGCTCGACGTGCTCGCGCCGGGCACCGAAGCCATGAAGCAGCCCGACAAGCGCCAGCTGATCGCCGAAGTCGCGCGCCGCGCGCGCAGCGAACTGGCGCAGCGGCCGCCGCTGCTGGCGACGGTGGAACTCAGCCTGGGCGGCGTCGCCGAGCGCGTCGGCGATTATGCGCAGGCTTCGGACCTGTACCGCGCCGCGCTGCAGCGCCGCCGCAGCTTGTTCGCCGAACGCAGCGCCGAAGTGGCCGAAGCGCGCATGCACTGGGGCGATGCGCTTGCGCTGCGCGATCCGCCGGACATCGCCGCGGCCGAGCGCGAGTTGCGCGCGGCGGTCGGCGTACTGCGCGCCGAGCGGCCCGGATCGGCGTTGCTGGTTCAAGCGCTGACCGCCTGGGCCGGCAAGCTCGGCGACAACGACCGTTATCGGCAAGCCAACTCGGTTGCCGCCGAGGCGGCCGCGCTTTGCGAACGCCCGGCGCTGCGCGATGCGCAAAGCTGCGATCAGGCCTGGCTGGTGCAAGGCTTGCTCGCGCACCGCGCGGGCCGCCCGGTCGATGCGGCAGCGCCGCTGGAGCGGCTGTTGGCTTTGCGCCAGCGCCGCCGCGGCGAGCACCACGCCGACACGCTGTTCGTCGCCGGCGAACTGGGCAAGGTCTACGCCCGCAGCGGACAGCGCGAACGCGGTCTGGCGCTGCTCGAACAGGTGTACGCGCAACAACAGCGCATCTACCATCGCCCCACCAAGGAAAGCCTGAGCACGCTGCAATCCCTGTCCGAAGTGCTGGCCGACATGAGCCGCTTCGACCGCGCGCTGGCGTTGCGGCAGCGCTATCTGCAACAGGCGCGCGCCCTTTACGGCGAAAACAACGGCGACGTCGCCGTCGGCTACGCCAACCTGGGCTCGCTGTATTTCGCCGACGGCCGCTATGCCGAAGCGGCCGACGCCTATCGCCGCGCGCAGGATCTCTATAGCCGGCTCTACAGCCCGCAGCATGCCGGCGCGATGATCAGCCAGGGCAACTACGCCGACGCGCTGCGCGAGCAAGGCCGCGCGCGCGAAGCCCTGCCGTTGCAACAAGGTGCGGCGGCGGCGATGGCGCAATTGTTCGGCGAGGACTCCACGCGCCATGCCGCGAGGCTGAGCAACCTGGCGCGCACCGAATTGCTGCTCGGCGACGTCGCCGCGGCGCTGGACCACTACGACCGCAGCCTGGCCATCTACCGCAGCAGGCAGGCGCCCGGCGAGCATTCCGCCGCGGTGGTGCGCGCGTACCGCAGCCAGGCCTTGCTGGCCGCCGCGCGTATCGACGAAGCCCGATCGGAAGCGGACGCGGCATTGCGCGATATCGAAAAACTGCTCGGCCGCGAGCATCGCTATTACTGGGAGAGCCTGGCGTTCGCCGCTAACGCGGCCTGCGCCGAAGCGGGCGACGATTGCGCGGCATTACAGCGGGCGATCGCCGAACAACTGCAGCGCCAGGACGTACCCGGCGGCGCCCGCAGCAAGCTCGAACAGGCGCAGCAGGCCATGGCGATCCAGGAAGCGGCGCGCGTCAGCCGCCGATAAAACGCACGCGAGGTGCCGACCGTCGGCGGCATACGCTCGGGCCGAGAGCGTTGCGACGCGAGCCATGCGGCGACGCCATACGCCGGAGCGATTCTGCCCGATCACCCCTGCGCGACACCCGCCGCTCGCCGCCCGAACGGCGGCCACGCGATGCGCGGCCGTCGGCGGCTTGTCAGTTTTCGCCGCCGTCCTGCGGATGTTGACCCGCAAGGCCGCGGCGCGATCGTCGCCGGCTGAACGGGGAGGCCGCCCTAGCCGGCCGCAGCACAAGCGAGGAGCGAGACATGGGGATTTACGGGGTGCGCCGTCGGCTGGCGGCGGCAACGATCATCGCGCTGGGGCTGACGACCGGCGCTGCATGGGCGGGCGAAACCTGCGAACTCAGCAGCGGCGGCGCAGGCGGTGCGGTCGCCGATGCCGATATCGAAGCGTTGGCTTGCGGCCAGGGCGCGCAGGCGGCGGCCAATGCCACGTCTATCGGCGCCGGCAGCATCGCCACAGGGTTCGCCGGCACCGCGGTCGGGCATGCCAGTGAAGCGACCGCGCAAGGCGCGACCGCCGTCGGCACCAGCGCGGAAGCGGCAGGATTCACGAGTTCGGCGTTCGGCGTGGGATCGGCGGCGAGCGCAGCCGGAAATACCGCCGTCGGCAGCTATTCCCTGGCGACCGGCACCGGTAGCGTCGCCATTGGCGGCTGGGTGGATGTCGATTTGGACAGCACCGTCGAGGGCGGCGAGCGGACGACGGCTTCCGGCTGGGATGCCACGGCGGTCGGCAACCGCGCCAGCGCCGCCGGCGTCGACAGCACGGCGCTCGGCGCGCGCAGCAGCGCGCTCGGCAGCTACAGCACGGCCAATGGCGTCGGCAGCGCCGCCGGCGGCCTGCGCAGCACCGCCCTCGGCCACGGCAGCACCGCCAGCGGCGACCTGAGCATCGCCAGCGGCGCCAACAGCCAGGCCACGCAGGAAGCCAGCAGCGCCTTCGGCGCGCAGAGCGCGTCCACCGGCATCGGCGGCACCGCGCTCGGTTTCGCCAGCCAAAGCAGCGGCTTCCATTCGCTCGCCAGCGGCGGCTATGCGGTCGCCAGCGGCGACTCCAGTACCTCGATCGGTTTTCAAAGCCAGGCCACGGGCGCCGCCGCGAACGCATTGGGCGTCTTCGCCAATGCCAGCGGGCAATCCAGCACCGCGATCGGCACCAGCAGCCAGGCCAGCAATCGGGAAACGGTCGCGCTCGGCAACAGCAGCGTCGCCAGCGGCGCGGGCGCGACGTCGCTGGGGTATGCGGGCACGGCAGGCGGCGACAACGCGACCGCTGTGGGCTACTTCAGCGGCGCCGCCGGCAGCCAGTCGGTCGCGTTGGGAGCGATCAGCAGCGCGACGGCGAACGGCGCGATGGCGTTGGGCGGCGTCAGCACGGCCTCGGCCGAAGGCAGCGTCGCATTGGGCCACGGCTCGGTCGCCGACCGGGTGAATACCGTGTCGGTCGGCAACGCCGGCAGCGAGCGGCAGATCGCCAACGTCGCCGCCGGCACCGCATCGACCGATGCGGTCAACGTGAGCCAGATGGAGGCCGGCGATGCCGGCACGCTGTCGGCCGCCAACGCCTACACCGACAGCCGCATCGACGCGATCGCCGGCTTCGATCCGGCCGCCTTCGACGAGCGCTTCAACCAAATGGACGGCCGCCTGAACCAAATGGACGAGCGGCTGCGCCACATGGACGACCGCATCGATCGCGCCGGCGCGTTGGGCGCAGCGATGATCGGCATGGCCGCCAGCGCCGCCGCAGTCGAGGCCGGGCAAACGCGCGTCGGCATCGCCGCCGGCACTTACGGCGGCAAGCAGGCCTTGTCGGTCGGCGTGCAGCGCCGCCTGGGGGCGCGAGCGGCGATGACCTTGGGCGGGGCGTTCAGCGGTTCGGAGCGCTCGGCCACGGTCGGCGTGGGCTTCGGTTTCTAGCCGCTCCGGCTACAACGTTGAGGCGGTCCACCACCCCGGGCCGCCGCCTCACGCCGTGCGTTCGCGCGAACGCACGGCGTTCTTTCGTTCGGCATGGCCATTTTTTCGGAGGTTTCCGTCTTTAAGCCCACAGCCTGCGTTGCGCGGCGTATTCAGACGGAGCCAAATCAGATGATCCATGTTGCGACTCGAGCGATAAGCGATTTCTCGCCAGCCGCAGCGCTCGGCATGGCGGCGCCATGCAGCGTGGGCGCGGATCGCCGCAACCAGCAAGCGCCGCGGGCGGGATATGGCCGGCGGGTATCGCCGCGTGCGACGGTGCGGATCGGTGCCGCCTTTGCCGATGGAGACAACGCCGCTGGCGCGTGTCTCAACGCGGATTGGTAGCGGCCATGGGCGCCCTGTTTCCGGTCGTGGCGTTCGTGCTGGGCTGCGCGATGCTGGTTTCCGGCATCACCGGCATCTCGCACGTGCGCCGCAGCAAGGCCAAGCGCCGCAACATGATCGTGTTGAGCCTGGACGAACTGTTGGGCTATGGCGCCGGCTCGGTCATGCGGCGCGAAGCGCGAATCGAAACGGTATCCAGGGCGCTGATCGTCCTGGGCAGCGTGATCGGCCTGGTCGCCTATCTCAAGCTCTGACCATTCGGAGCGGACCCTGACGCTCCGAACCTGCTGTCCAGGATGAGAACAGGACAGCAAGCAGGCAAGCCTCTTCCCCGGGAGGTTTGACCTATTCCGCGCCGCTCCGCCGGCGCGTTTTTTTGTTCATATTTCGGTACTGCGCCGGCAGCGATCTCGTCAATTGATACTTATGGCACTGCATTTCTAAGAGCGCTGAGCTTGCGTCTGGCCAAATTATCGTGGAATCCGTCTTGCATCGGTGTCGGTCGGTATCGCGGCGCTTAAGCGCGCATCGAATCGACCTCAGGGCGCTCATCTGTCTTGGGCGCCATGAATGGCGTAGGCCCATCTCGGCTTTAGTCGTCCGGAGCGCGTCCTGGCGTTCTGAGTTGCTTTCCGGAGATCAGGACAGCGCTAGCGGGCCACGATCCCCGGCGATTGCTTTCCTTTACCGCGTTGTTTCGGCGACACGATTTTTTTGCGCTTGGACCGTGGTTTCCCGGCCCACTGCGACTTATGGCGATGCAAAATTGCCGTTGTCGCTGAATACGATCCGTCGTGGTGGCCTTTTTTTTAGCGGATTCCGTCTTGTAACGCACGACCGGCGGCGAAATACAACGATGGAATCCCTCTCATGAAGCATCCGAATTATTCACCTCTGCAACGCCCCGCCATTCTCGTGCTGGCCTTGCTCGCAGCGATGATCGCCCTGCCGGCCCATGCCGAGAGTTGCGAGCTGGTCGATGCGGATCCCGGCGAATTCACCGGTAATAGCACGGCTTCCGGCTCGAACGCGGTGGCATGCGGATACAGTAATGACGCCGATGGTCCGAATAGTAGTGCGCTGGGCAACAACAATTTCGCAAAGAGTAGCTTCAGCAGCGCGTTGGGGGTTCAAAACGACGCCCTCGGCGATAGCAGCACGGCGGTAGGCTACGACAACCACGCGAACGTCGGATTCAGCAGCGCCGTCGGATATTTCAATACGGCCGATGGGTTAGAAAGCAGCGCGCTGGGTTTTTTCAATCTTGCAAAGGGCAGTTCAAGCAGCGCGCTGGGAAGAAAAAACCACGCCATCGGCAACAACAGCACTGCGATAGGGTTCGAAAACTGGTCCAGGGCGCTGGATACCAGCGCGGTCGGACGCAGCAATGAAGCGAACGGAGCGGCCAGCTCGGCCATGGGCTTCGAGAATATCGCAGGCGACGATGACAGCGGCGCCATTGAAGCAAGCGCATTCGGTTTCAGCAACGAGGCTATGGGCGACCGTAGCTTCGCAGCGGGCCACGACAACGAAGCTAGCAATTCTCAGACCAGCGCTGTCGGTTATCGGAACGAGGCGACCGGGTCGACGAGCAGCGCGATGGGCAATCAGAACAAAGCCTCGGGGTTCGCAAGCAATGCCTTCGGCCTTTTTAACGAGGCCACCAATACAGGCAGCATTGCTTTCGGCAGCCAGAACAAGGCCAGTGGTGGGCGAAGCGTGG
This sequence comes from Luteimonas galliterrae, assembly GCF_023374055.1. NCBI lineage: Bacteria > Pseudomonadati > Pseudomonadota > Gammaproteobacteria > Lysobacterales > Lysobacteraceae > Luteimonas > Luteimonas galliterrae. The sequence continues at coordinate 23,787 of NZ_JAMBEP010000005.1, forward strand.
CCATGGGACACCTCAGCACGGCCAGTGGCGACGGAGGTCTGGCGATCGGCGGTTGGTTCGACGCAGACAATAGCGATGGCTTCGAGAACGACGTCGACACCGACAACAACGGCATGGTCGACGCCAGCAGCGAACTGACGCGTGCCGGCGGCACGCATGCCATCGCTATCGGCGCTGGGGCCTGGGCGACCGGAGAACACGCCATCGCCTTCGGCACCGGCAGCATGGCTAACGTGGATGACGGTGTCGCGCTCGGCACGGGCTCCGTCGCCGACCGCGGCAACACGATATCGGTCGGTTCGGCTGGCAACGAACGCCAAATCACCAATGTCGCCGCTGCGACCGAGTTGACCGACGCGGTCAATCTGGGCCAGCTGAAGAGCGAGTTGGAAGCCAATCTGGCTTCGGCTTTCGCTTACACCGACACCGCAGTAGCCACCGGCGGCACCGCCGCCAACGCCTATACCGACGACCAGATCGCTAACGTCAAGCAAGACATGGAAGCCGGCGACGTCGCCACGCTTTCCGCCGCCAACCAGCATGCCGATGCCGGCGACGTCGCCACGCTCTCCGCCGCCAACCAGCATGCCGATGCCGGCGATGCCGCCACGCTCTCCGCGGCCAACCAACGCGCCGATGCTGGCGACTCCGCTACATTGTCGGCAGCCAACACCTACACCGATAGCAAATTCGCTGGCTTCAACGATCGTTTCGAAATCGTCGACCAGCGTATCAACCGTTTGGACGATCGATTGAATCGCGCCGGCGCGTTGAGCGCGGCCATGGTAGGCATGGCGGCCAGCGCCGCAGCGGTGGAAGGCGGGCAGACGCGCGTCGGCATCGCTGCCGGCACCTACGGCGGCAAGCAGGCCTTGTCGGTGGGCGTGCAGCATCGCCTGGGCTCTCGCGCTGCGCTGACGCTGGGCGGCGCGTTCAGCGGCTCGGAACATTCGGCGTCGGTGGGCATGGGCATCGGGTTCTGACGGCCGTACTAAAGCGGCACGACCACGCGGCGCCAAACGGCGCCGCGTTTTTTTGCGGCCTTCATTGTTCCCATACTCGCCTAAGCGGTACGCGCCGCCGCATGCACGCGCCGAGCCCCCGCGCAGCGGCTAGACTCCGCCCTATCGAGCGCCGGCGGAGGTGCGAATGGATGCAGTAGCCAATCCATGGTGGCAGGGCCTGCTGGCCGCGCTCGGCATCGGCTTGCTGATCGGCGCGATGCGCGAGCGGCGCAAGGACGATCCCGATGCGGGACCGACCGCCGCAGGCCTGCGCACGCACGCGCTGACGGCGTTGTTGGGCGCGGTGGCCTGGCAGCTCGGCCTAGCGGTGTTCGTGACGGCGTTCGCCGCCGTGGCGTTGCTCACTTTCGCCGGCTACCGGCGCAGCGCCGAGCACGACCTCGGCCTGACCGGCGAAGTCGCCTTGCTGTTCAGCGCGCTGCTCGGCGCATTGGCGATGCGCACGCCCGCGCTCGCCGCCGGGCTCGGCGTGGCGGTCGCGGTATTGCTGTATGCCAAGACCGCATTGCACCGCTTCACCCGCGAGCTGGTCAGCGAACGCGAATTGCGCGACGGCCTGCTGCTCCTGGCCAGCGCGTTGATCGTGCTGCCGCTGCTGCCGCGCGAAGCGGTCGATCCCTGGGGCGTGCTAAAGCCGGCGGAACTGTGGAAGCTGGTGGTGCTGGTGATGGCGGCCGGCGTCGCCGGGCATGTGGCGCAGCGGTTGGTGGGCGCGCGCCTGGGCATGCCGGTAGCGGGCTTCTTTGCCGGCTTCGCCTCATCCACCGCTGCGGTCGCGGGCTTCGGACAACGCGCCAAGGATGCGCCGGCGCTGCGTCGTTATGCGGTGTCCGCGGCGCTGTTCGCCAATCTCGGTTCGTTGCTGCTGTTGGCCGGCGTGCTGGCCGCCGGCAATCTCACGTTGCTTCGCGCCAGTGCCTGGCCGTTGACGGCCGCAGCGCTGGCGCTGACGGCGTTCGCTGCGTTCGGCTTATGGCACACGCCGGCCGGCGATGCGCAGCGCAAAGAGGCGCAAACGCGCGCATTCAAGCTGAGCCATGCGCTGTCGTTCGCGCTGGCGGTCGCCGGCTTGCTGCTGCTGACCGCCTGGTTGCGCGAATGGATCGGCGACCGCGGCGCGTTGCTGGCTGCGGCGATCGCGGCGATGGCCGAATTGCAGGCGGCCGCGGTCGCGGTCGGCCAGCTCGCGGGCGCGAAGGCGCTGACGCTGCCGGAAGCGCGATGGGGCATCGTCGCGTTGTTGGCGACCAGCTCGGCGGCGAAATCCGTGCTGGCTTTTCTGAGCGGCGGCGCGGCCTACGGTTTGCGCGTCGCGGCGGGATTGCTTGCGATGACCGCGGCGGCGGCAAGCGTTGCCTGGTGGTGGCCGATAGGGGCCAATTAGCGATCGATCGATGAGCCGCTCGCTGCTGACAGCAGGTTGTCAGCAGCGCGAATGCAGGCTGTGTCCGTGCGCTGCGCACGACACGGAATTTCCGCATGCCGCTCCCTCCCCCCGATACCGTCGCGGCTGCGGACATCGACATCGTGCGCCGCCGCCTTCTCGCCGCAGCAGGCGGCGCGGCGGCGCTGCCGCTTCCGGCCGCGTGGGCCGGCGCCCCTCCCATACCGACAGGACGCGCCATGCAGACCGCGCAAGCGCAGGACGGACGCCACGACTTCGATTTCTATCTCGGCCGCTGGCACGTGCGGAACCAGCGCCTGAAACAACGCTTCGTCGGCATCGACGAATGGGAGACGTACGAAGCCACCGACGAAAGCCGGCCGATCCTGGGCGGCTTGGGCAGCATCGACGATTGCCGCACCGAGCATTTCGGCGGCGGCTTCCGCGGCATGGCGATCCGCATCTTCGATCCCAAGACGCGGCTATGGCGCGCGTACTGGTCCAGCAACCGCACCGGCACGCTCGATCCGCCGGTGGTCGGCGGCTTCAAGGACGGCATCGGCACCTTCTACGGAATCGACAAGGACGGCGATCGCGCCGTGCGCGTGCGCTGCCTGTGGTCGGAGATCTCCGCCGCGCACGTCAAATGGGAACAGGCGTTCTCGATCGACGAAGGCGGCACCTGGGAAACCAATCTAGTGATGCACATGACCCGCATCGGTTGAGGAGACCGCCGCATGAACGACATCGCCGACGAGCATGACGGCCGCCGCGACTTCGATTTCTTCCACGGCCGCTGGCAGCTGCGCAACGAACGGCTCCGGCAGCGCCTGGCCGGCAGCGACGACTGGGAAATTTTCGCCTCGACCCAGGATTGCGAACCGATCCTCGGCGGGCTCGGCAACATCGACAATTTCATCACCGATTGGGGCGCCGGCTTCATCGGCATGAGCCTGCGCCTGTTCGATCCGCAGACGCGGCTGTGGAGCATCTACTGGGCCAGCAACCGCACCGGCACCCTCGATCCGCCCGTGGTCGGCCGTTTCGAGAACGGCGTCGGCACGTTCTACGGCCACGACACGCACGAAGGCCGGCCGGTCCGGCTGCGCTTCATCTGGTCGGAAATCACAGCGACCAGCGCGCTCTGGCAGCAGGCGTTGTCGGCCGACGGTGGTGAAACCTGGGAAACCAACTGGTACATGCGCATGACGCGCATTTCCTGATCGCAGTTCGTTTTTCGTAGGTGCGAAGAGCAATAGCAGAGCCCTGTAGCCAGACCCGATATCAAACCGCAGGAAACGATAAGCGTGCTAGAAAACCGCAAATATGCTTCGACCCGCCCGATCGTCGAGTATCGGCGCTACACCTTGCACCCCGGCCGGCGCGAGACGCTGATCGACTTGTTCGAACGCCACTTCATCGAATCGCAGAACGAAGCCGGCATGGAAGTGTTGGCGCACTACCGCGATCTCGACGATCCCGACGCCTTCGTCTGGTTCCGCGGCTTTCGCGACATGGCAACCCGCGCCGAAGCCTTGCGCGCCTTCTACCTGGATGGCGAGGCGTGGCGAACGCACCGCGAAGCCGCCAATGCGACGATGATCGATTCGGACGACGTACTGCTGCTGCGCGAAGTGCGTGCGGGCAGCGGTTTCGGCCCGGCGCGACCGCGTCCGCCGGTCGGCGCGCAGCTGCCGCCGTCGCGGGAGGTCGTCACCACTTATCGGCTGGCGGCGCCGGCCGATGCCGCTTTCCTGGATCTTTTCGACCGCGCGCTCGTGCCTGCCGCCGCTGCCGCCGGCGCGCGGTTGCATGCCGCGTATGCGACCGAGTACGGCGCCAACAATTTTCCGCGCCTGCCGGTCCGCGAGGGCGAGCACGTGTTCGTATGGATCGCCGGCTTCGACGATCAGGCAAGCTGCGAGCGATACCAGCAGGCGCTCGCGTCGTCGCCGCGCTGGCGCGAACGGGTGCTGCCGGAACTGTCGCCACGGCTGATCGGGCCGCCCGAAGTGCGACGCCTGGCGCCGGCCGCCCGTTCGCTGGCGCGCGATTGAACGATGCGGCGATTGAGTCGCAAGAGGGGCCGCGCGATGATGTCGCACCATGCGCCGCGCCGACCGACTGTTCCTGATCATCCACGCCCTGCGCGGACGCCGCTCGGCGATGCCCGCGCGCGCCTTGGCCGAGACGCTGGACGTGTCGCTGCGCACGATCTACCGGGACGTGGCCGACCTGCAGTTGTCCGGCGTGCCTATCGAGGGCGAGGCCGGCGTGGGCTACGTGCTGCGCAAGGGTTCGGACATTCCGCCGCTGATGTTCAATATCGATGAGCTCGAAGCCTTGGTCGTGGGCACGCGCTTCGTGCGCGCGTTCGGCGGCGAGCGCCTGGGCCTGGGCGCCAAGGCCGCGCTGCTGAAGATCGAGGCGGTGCTGCCGCCGGAGTTGCGCGAGCGCAGCCGGCGCACGCGGATCTTCGCGCCCGAACTCGCCCATCGCATCGAAACCACCGGAATGGTCGACCGGCTGCATGCGGCGATCGAGGCGCGCAAGCTATTGCGCTTGGACTATCGGGACAAGGACGAGCGCATCACCACGCGCGAAGTGGAGCCGCTGTGTCTGGCGTTCTGGGGCGGCAGCTGGACGCTCGGCGCCTGGTGCCGGCTGCGCGAGGATTTCCGCAGTTTCCGGCCCGACCGGATCGCGGCGATCCACGACGACGGGGTCATCTTCCCGGAAACCGAAGCGCATGGCTTCGATGCGTATCTGCGTGCGGTGAACGCATCGCTTTAAAGCTCCCTCTCCCGCTTGCGGGAGAGGGCTGGGGAGAGGGCGCGCGAAATCTCAGTTCGCGTCAAACCGAGATGAAGCGGCCTATTTTCGCCGGCAGCGCACGAATCGACCTGCGTCGCCATCTGCGATGTCGCGCGCCCTCACCCAACCCTCTCCCGCAAGCGGGAGAGGGCTAAAGCGGAAGGCTAAAACGAATCACACATCGCCGTCGCTGGCCCAACCCTCGCCCGTGCCGCGGGTATAGACCTTATCGCTATCGAGCACCGTGCCGGCCGGATACGACTCCTGCGACGCCAGCCGCGCATAGATCGGCGTGAAGTCGGGCTCGGTCGCGCTTATCAGCTGCTCGAAGCTGTCGATCACGAAATATGTCTTCTGGTAGGTATCGATGCGGTAGCGCGTGCGCATGATCCGCTCCAGGTCGAAACCGATCCGGTTCGGCGCATCGCTTTCCAGGCAGTAGATCGATTCGCCCTTCGACGACACGATGCCGCTGCCGTAGATGCGCAGGCCCTCCGGCTGCCGGATCAGGCCGAACTCCACCGTGTACCAATACAGCCGGGTCAGCGCGGTCAGCGCTCCGGGGCCGATGCCGTGCGCCTTCACGCCGCCGCGGCCGTAGGCCTGCATGTAGTCGGCGAACAAGGGATTCATCAGCAGCGGCACGTGCCCGAACAGGTCGTGGAACAGATCGGGTTCTTCGATGTAGTCGATCTGTTCGGGCTTGCGGATCCACCACGTCACCGGGAAACGGCGGTTGGCCAAGTGGTCGAAAAAATCCAGCTCGGGCAGCAAGCCTTCCACGCCGATCAGTTCCCAGCCGGTGGCGTCGCGCATGACCCGGTTGAGGTCGCTGAATTTCGGGATGCGGTCCGGGGTCATGCCCATCGCGTCCTGCGCGACCAGGAACTCGTCGCTGGCGCGGCCGACCAGGATCTGGCGCTGACGTTCGTACAGGCGGCGCCAGACGTCGTGATCTTCGGCCGTGTAGTCGGCCCAGGGCTGCGCGACCACGCCGGTGGCGTAGACCGGCACCTTGCCCTTGTCGGTCTGCAGATTTTCGACGCGTCGGGGCTGGTTCATGGCGGCACTCCTGGACGACTCACGACTTTAGTCGTGAAATCGCGCAAAAAGATTGCATAATTGCGCCAAAAGTGCCGTCATACGCACTATTCTTGCGTAAATCAGAGAATATCGGCTCAAAATGTCGCAAACCGAGCTGGACCGCATCGATTTATTGCTGCTGGCAGAGTTGCAGCGCAATGGCCGCCTCACCAACGCGGAGCTCGCAGAGCGCGTTCACTTGTCGGCCTCGGCCTGCCTGCGCCGCGTGCAGCGGCTGGAACGGGACGGCGTGATCGCCGGCTATCGCGCCGAGGTCGATCCCGAACGCATCGGCCTGGGCCTGCAGGCCTTCGTGCGCGTGCAACTGAGCCACCACGACGCCGAATCGGTCGCCGCGTTCGCGCGCTTCGTCAACGAATGGGACGAGGTCGTCGCCTGCCATGCGCTGACCGGCGACATGGATTACCTGTTGCAGGTCGCGGTGCGCGATCTCGAGCATTTCTCGCGCTTCCTGCTCGACCGCCTGCTCAACCGTAGCGGCGTGGCCGACGTCAATTCCAGTTTCGTGCTGCGCACGGTGAAAGCCTTGCGCGGTTTGCCGCTGCCCACGTAATTTGGCTCTTCGTAGGAGCGGCTTCAGCCGCGAGCTCTTAATCGCACGCGGCCGCGATTTGATGGAAAGAGCTCGCGGCGAAAGCCGCTCCTACGAAAAGCGAAAAGCCGAAGCGGGGGAATAGAGATGACAGCGCCGATAGCCCAACCCCCGTCGCGCCTCGAGCGGATCATCTTGCTTGCGCTGGTGGCCGGCGCGCTGATCTATTCGGGCATCGCGCCCAAGGACCGCCTGACCTGGTTCATGGAAGTGGTATGGGTCGTCGCGGCGTTGCCGCTGATCTGCTTTTGCTGGCCGCGTTTCCCGCTGACGCGACTGCTGTGCTGGCTGCTGGCCGCGCACGCGCTGGTCCTGATCCACGGCGGCGCCTATACCTATGCGGAAACGCCGTTGGGATTCTGGCTGCGCGACACCTTCGATTTCGAACGCAATCCGTGGGATCGCGTCGGTCATTTCATGCAGGGTTTCGTACCGGCGATCCTGGCGCGCGAGCTGCTGTTGCGGCTGACGCCGCTCAAGCGCGGCGGTTGGCTGGTGTACCTGGTGCTGGCCGCGTGCCTGAGTTTCTCGGCGTTCTTCGAACTGATCGAATGGTGGGCGGCGCTGGCGTTCGGCGCCGACGCCGATGCGTTCCTGGCCACGCAGGGCGACCCATGGGACACTCAGTGGGATATGTTCCTGTGCCTGATCGGCGCGGCGCTGTCGTTGCTGGTTTGGTCGCGTTTGCACGACAGCCAACTCGGCGTTCGGACTCCGTAGAGCGGGGCTTGCCCGTTGCCGTTGCTCGCCAGCGCTCGGGTTCCTCGTCGCTTCGACATTTAGATTCGAGGCGATCGACCCGAACTACTCCTTAGCGCAACGCCGCAAAAGCCGCGTCACCCATAGGCTACGAATCAAAATCTAGTACCTGCGTAAGAAGGTCACCCACGACGAAAGCCGGGCTGCTGGCGGACTTCAGGCGCGACGCATCGCACCGCAGTTCAGGCCCTTTCTTGGGTTACTTTCTTTGGGCCAGCAAAGAAAGTGACCCGGCGCAGCCGGAAGCCTTTTTCCATGGCGCGAGTCGCAGCGCCACTGGCCAGGACGCGGGCCTGGATCCCGGCCTTCGCCGGGATGACGGCTGAGGAACAAGAGCAACATGGGTCCCAGCGCTCGCTGGGATGACGGCATGAGAGCAACGGCTTAAGAGCGAAGAGCAGTGGAGCGAGCTGCGCTCTACAGAGCCGGAGCAAGGGCAACGGAGCGAGCTTCGCTCTACATAAGCGATGTCGCTATCGGTTGGCTGCGGTGCGCGCCACCTGCGGCAGCTCGCGCCGATCCGGGCCGCGAACGAGCACTACTTGAGTGGCGCCGCGCCGACAAACGCGGACGGCCTGCTGCATCAGCCGGGAACGCTCGGCATAAGCCCGGCCGAAGTTCTCGATCCCTGTCAGCGACGAGATTTCGGCCTGAGAAGGCAGCGCGGGATGCGCGCAATCGATCGTCACCGCCGGTGGCGGCGGCGCTTCTGCGGCGCCGACGGGCATTGTGGCGCAGAACAAGAGCGGGAGAATCGCGTGGCGGACGATGGCGTTCATGGCGGGGCCTGCGGCTGACCCGGACGATTTCCGGTGTCCCAGCCTCACGCGTCCGCCGCCGGCAAGCTGGAGGAAAGCCTGCGGACGTCGCTGGGATGCGATTAGGGCGCTTAGGGAATGCTTAGGCCGCCATCGGCGGCCTCTGCCGTATCGTTAGGATGCCCACCCCGCAAAACCCTTGGCCGTCCATGTCCGTGCCGGATCCCCTGCCGCTGAGTTTCGACGACGTCGTGATCGATTTCGCCGGCCGCCGCCTGCTGCGCGGCGGCGTGCCGCAGCCGCTGGAGCCCAAGGCCTTCGCCGTATTGGCGCTGCTGGCCGGAGCGCCCGGCCGCGCCTTCAGCCGCGACGACATCCTGGATGCGGTCTGGGGCCATCGCCACGTCACCCCCGGCGTGCTGAACCGGGTCATGACCCTGCTTCGCCACGCCTTGGGCGAGGAAGCGAATGCGCCGCGCTATCTGCGCACCCTGCATGGGGTCGGGTACCGCTTCGACCTGCCTGCTTCGACTGCGGATATGGTGGATAACGTACCCGGAGACGAGCCCCCGCGCAGACGCGCCAGCGACCATGCCGAAACGACGGCACCGCGCAGGCGCGCCGCAGTCTGGACCGTGGCCGTAGGGCTTGTCCTGGCGATAACGGCCGTGCTCTGGTGGCGATCGCCTCCCGGCGATCCCGGCGCGCGACCGGCCGATGCGAATCTCGCCGCCGGGCCGGTGCTGGCGGTGCTGCCGCTGCGCGCAGTCGGCGACGACCCGCGCGGCCAAGCTTTCGCCGACGGTTTGAGCGAGGAACTGATCAGCCTGCTGGCGCGCATCGACGGCTTGCGCGTCACTTCGTACGCATCGTCCTTCCAATTGCGCGGCAGCGCCCTGCCGCGCAGCGAGGTCGCACGGCGATTGCATGCCACCCACTTGTTGGAAGGCAGCGTGCGCCAGGACGGCGAGCGTCTGCGCATCACCCTGCGCCTGATCCAGGCGGATGGCGAGCGCAGCTTGTGGTCGCAGGACTACGATCGCGAACTGCGCGACATTTTCGCGATCCAGGACAGCATCGCGCGCTCGGTCGGCTCGGCGCTGCAACTGCGGCTCAACGTCGGCGCCCGGCCGCAACCCGGGCCGGGCGAGGATCCGCAGCTCCACCATCGCTACCTGCTCGCGCGCGGCGCCAACGGCGGCCATGCCGCCAATCCGCGCCAGGCGGGATTGGAAGCCGAGCGCGCTTTGCGCGACATGGTCGCCGACCACCCCGGCTACGCGCGCGCCTGGGGCGGCTTGGGCGTCACGCTGTGGATGTTGGCGCTGCGCCCCGCGCCGGAACGTTGGAGCATGCGCCAGGAAGCCGAGCGCGCCGCCGCCACCGCGTTGCGCCTGGATCCGCGCCAAGCCGACGCCCATGCCGTACTGGCGGCGAAAGCCTGCAATGAGCAGCGCTGGAGCGATTGCCTAGCCCTGTCGCGGCGCGCGGTGGCGCTGGCGCCGTCGGACAGCATCTGGCGCAATTGGCATGCCAACCGCCTGGCCACGGTCGGCTACGTCAACGCCGCGTTGCGCGAGATCGAACAAGCGCAGGCGATCGATCCGCTGGTGCCGGTGCACAACTTCACCCGTGGCCGCTTGCTCGATACGCTGGGGCGCCACGACGAAGCGCGCACGTATCTGATGCGGGCGGATCCGTCGCTCAGCCCGACGGCGATATTCTTCAACGCGTTGTGGCGCGGCGATCGCGCCGCGGCGCGGCGCGCCGTCGAAGCCTTGCCCCAGGAAGTGCCGTGGCGCGCTTCCGAACTCGCCGCGCTGGACGCGATGGCGCGCCCCGAACGCTGGCCGGAAGTGATGCGGTTGATAGAAGCCAACGAAGCGATGGCCAAAGACGGCATGGTGCCTTACGACTTCACCCGCCTATTGCTGCCGCAGCGCGACTACGCCCGCGACATCGACGGCTTGGACGGCGTGCAGCGCGAAGGTTATGCGTCGTACCAGCTGGTGTTCTGGCAGCCGGAATCGCAAGCGCTGCGCCGGCATCCCGCGTTCCAGGCCTACCTGCGCCGCAGCGGCCTGCTCGCATTTTGGCGAGAGCACGGTTGGCCGGATGTGTGCCGCTCCGACGGCCGCGACGGCGCGGTTTGCGATTGAAAGCCGGCTTTTGGGAGCGGGCGGAACGCGTGCGCTCCGCCCGCGCCGCTTACTTGACCGCCGCCATGAACTGCGGGTCCTTCATCGCCTCTTCGACGTTGAGCTTGATCGTCTCGTTGAGCGCGCCGAACACGTTGGCGAATTTGCTGGTTTTGCGCTGGGTCGTTTTGGTCGACTCGTACATCACTTTGCCGGTGCCGGCTTCGGTGACCACGTATTTCACCCGCAGCGTCCAGTCCACGCTGTAGCCGAGGTCGTCGATCAGGAACTCGTCGATCTCGCCGCCCAGCACTTTGTTCGGATCGTTTAGCTTCATGCCCACGAAGCGCAGCTCCTTGAACACGGCGTCCTTGAAGAACACGTCGACGTTCTGGTCGAAGTACGCGTTGCCGATCGCCGTGTTGCGGATCTGGTTCGGCTTGACCTTGCCGGAAATCGCCGGCAGGTAGCGGAAGTCGGTTACGGTCAGCGCGCCTTCCGCGGACATCACCGAACTGGGCGCGTAGTTGAGCGGTATGTTCGACGCGCAGCCGCCCAAGGCCAGCGCCATCCCCAGCGCCAGCGGCGCTATGGCTTTTTTGAACTCCATATTTTCCCCCTGTAAGCCTGCGCAGGATCGCGCGGGCCGCGCAAAACTCGCATACCCGACCGGGTCTGGCAAGCGCGGGCGGTCGCCAGCCGTTTCCAGGCCGCCGGGGCTCTCGGGCCTCGTAGAGTCGAGCCTGCTCGGCTGCGCCTTACGAACGCAGGCCGACGCCGCGCTTGAGCAACCACAGCGCCAATCCGCTCAGCACAGCGACGAAACCGAGCATCAGCGCATACGCCACCCACAACGGAACATCGCTGCTGCCGAGCAGGCCGTAACGGAAGGCATTGACCATGTAGAAGATCGGGTTGGCATGGGTCATCGCTTCGGCCCACGGCGGCAGCAGCTTAACCGAATAGAACACGCCGCCCAGATAAGTCAGCGGGGTCAGGATGAAGGTCGGCACGATCGCCACGTCGTCGAATTTCTTCGCGTAAACCGCGTTGATGAAGCCGGCCAGCGAGAAGATCGTCGCGCCGAGCAACACGGTCGACAGCGTGACCAGCGGGTGCGGCACGCGCACCTTGGTGAAGAACAACGCGATCACCAGCACGATCGCGCCGACCATCAGCCCGCGCACCACGGCGCCTGCGACGTAGCCGCCCAATATCACCCAGTTCGGCATCGGGCTGACCAGCAGCTCCTCGACGTGGCGGCCGAACTTGGCGCCGAAGAAACTGGAGGAGATGTTGCCGTAGCTGTTCTGGATCACGCTCATCATCACCAGGCCGGGGACGATGAAGTCCATGTACTTGATGCCGTCCATCGTGCCCACGCGCGAGCCGATCAGGCCGCCGAAGATCAGGAAGTACAGCGTCATCGTGATCGCCGGCGGCACCAGGGTCTGGCCCCAGATGCGCAGGATGCGGTTGACCTCGCGGCGGACGATGGTGCCCAGCGCGGTGAAGTTGCGCTGAAGGTCGGTGGGGGGTTTGGCGATAGCTTGGTTCATGGTTTTTTGCTTGTCTTTGTTTTTTGGCCGTCATTCCCGCGAAGGCGGGAACCCAGCGACTTGCTTCGGCCCTCTCCCGCTTGCGAGAGAGGGTTGGGTGAGGGCGTGCGGCATGGCAGATAGCGGCGCAGCGATCTGGTGTCGCGTTAAAGTCGCTGGATTCCCACCTTCGCGGGAATGACGGCTTGGAAGCATTACGCCACCTGTTCCGGCGGCAACTGCGCCGTGCTGTCGGCCGCGTTCTCGCCGGTCAGCCGCACGAACAACTCTTCCAGGCGGTTGGACTTGGTACGCATCGAACGCACACGGATGCCGGCGGCGCCGAGCGCGGCAAACACGCGGTTGAGGTCCATCGCGCGCGGCATTTCGATGTCCAGCGTGTGGTCGTCGGTCGCCAGCAGCGTAGTGCCTTCAATCGCCGGCAACGACGTCGGCAATTGCCCATCGATATCGAGCAGGAAACCTTCGACATCGAGCTTGGCCAGCAACGCCTTCATCGGCCCCTGCTCGACGATCCGGCCGCGGTCGATGATCGCCAGGTTGCGGCACAGGCTCTCGGCTTCCTCGAGGTAGTGCGTGGTGAGGATGATGGTGGTGCCGGCGGCGTTGATGTCCTTCAGCGTCTTCCACATGCCGCGGCGGATTTCGATGTCCACGCCGGCGGTGGGCTCGTCCAGGATCAGCAGCCGCGGCCGCGTCATCATCGCGCGCGCGATCATCAGCCGCCGCTTCATGCCGCCGGACAAGGTGCGACTCATCATCGTGGCCTTGTCCCACAGTTGCGCGTTCTTCAATTCCTGCTCGGCGCGCACGATCGCTTCGGCGCGCGGCACGCCGTAGAAACCGGCGTAGTTGACCAGGATGTCGAGCGGCTTCTCGAACATGTTGAAGTTCAATTCCTGCGGCACCAGCCCGATCAGCCGCATCGCTGCATCGCGCCGCCGGGCCAGATCGACGCCGAACACCTTCACTTCGCCCTCGCTCTTGTTGACCAGCGAGCTGACGATGCCGATCAAGGTCGACTTGCCGGCGCCGTTGGGCCCCAGCAAGGCGAAGAAATCGCCGGGCGTCACGTCCAGGGAAACGCCTTTGAGCGCTTCGACGCGGTTGTCGTAGGTTTTGCGCAAATCGCGAACGGACAGCGCCGGTTCGGCGGCCGAAACCGCTGGGTTCTGGGTCATTTCTCGAGCCTGCGCCGCGAGCCGCGCGGCGATAACCGTTAGTATAGGCGGCCCCGAGGCGCCGTTCCGGCCACGGACTGTTGCAGCCACCGCCGGTATTTCCTTGGCCATCCAGCATTTCCCGCTAAAACTCGTATCCCGCCGCATGCTGGCCCCGACGGTGGGCCATTACGCCTTCGTCCGCGACGACGGCCAACCGCTGGACTACATCCCCGGCCAGTTCATCCAGGTGCATTTCCACTACGCCGACGGCACCGCGACCAAGCGCAGCTATTCGCTGGCGACGATCCACGACCACGCGCTGGGCGCGGGCGAAGCGGTCGAGATCGCGGTGAGCTACGTGCCCGGCGGCGCGGCGACGGCGCTGTTCGAAAGCCTGGAAGTGGGCGGCCAGGTCGACGCCAGCGGACCGTTCGGCCGCTTCTGCCTGATGCCCGCCGACAGCAACCGCCGCTATCTTCTGATAGGCACCGGCACCGGCGTCACGCCTTATCGCGCGATGCTGCCGCAAATCGAAACGTTGATCCGCGAACGCGGCATCGAGGTCGTGCTGCTGTTCGGCGCGCGCACGCCGGTCGAGCTGCTGTACGGCGACGAGTTCCGCGCCTTCGCCGATGCGCATCCGGGATTCCGCTTCGTGCCGTGCTTCTCGCGCGAATTGCCCGAGAATCCGCATCCCGACGTGCGCCATGGCTACGTGCAGCAATTCCTCGAGGAATTCGCGCCTAACGCAGAAACCGACATCGCTTACCTGTGCGGCAACCCGAACATGGTCGATGCCTGCTTCGAGGCGCTGAAAGGCCACGGTCTTCCCGTGCCGCAGATCCGCCGCGAAAAATACGTCAGCAGCAAATAAGCCCTGCCGGATGCCGCCTTGTAGAGCGGGGCTGCTCCGCTGCTTCTGCCTTCCGTAGGTGCGAATTCATTCGCACGCTTCCTGGGGCAAGAGCGTGCGAATGAATTCGCACCCACGGCGCCGGAGCAGGCGTCAGCCGATCCGACCCTGGTCACATGTAGCCCGCAGCCGCGTCATGTCATCCTAAGACCCTAGCCTTCGCCTCAAATTCCGCAGGCCGCCATGTCCCGAAAAACCAGAATCGTCGTGATCGTGCTGTTCCTGATCGCTTTCTTGGGCTACCGCTACTACAGCGCCCATAAGAAAGATGCGCCGGCAGGCAAGGCCGCCGTCGCCGCGCACGACGCCGCGCCGCGCATGCTCGGCAGCCTCGCCTTCAAGCCCTGTACCCTGGCTTCGCAGTTCGGCGCGGGCAGCATCGAGGCGCAGTGCGGCGCGCTGTCGGTCGCCGAGAATCCCGCGTTGCCGGCGGGACGCAAAATAGCGCTCAACATCGCTTGGATTCCGGCGGACGACAAGGGCGAACACGCGCCGGATCCGGTATTCCTGCTGGCCGGCGGTCCCGGCCAAGCCGCGACCGAAAGCTATCCCGCCGTCGCGCCGGCCTTCGCCGAAGCGCTGAAGAAGCGCGACGTGATCCTGGTCGACCAGCGCGGCACCGGCGGCTCGCATCCGCTGGCCTGCAAGAGCGACGGCGAGCAGGACGAATCGGCGGACGATGCGGCTTCGCTGCGGATCGCGCGCGAAGAGGCCGAGAAATGCCGCGACAGGCTCGCCAAGGACGCCGACCTGCGCTTCTACACGACCACCGATGCGGTGCGCGATCTCGATGCCGTGCGCAAGGCGATCGGCGCCGCGCAGATCAACCTGATCGGCATTTCCTACGGCACCCGCGTCGCCCAGCAGTATGCGATGCGCTATCCGGCGCATACGCGCACGATCACGCTGGATTCGGTCGCGCCGAACGCGATCTACCTGGGCAACGATTTCGCGCGCAACCTGGAGAACGCGCTGGCGTTGCAGTTCGGTCGCTGCGCAAAGATCCCCAGCTGCGCGAAGGCGCTCGGCGATCCGCGCCAGCGGCTCGACGCGCTGATGGCGAAGCTGAAAGCCGAACCGCCGACGGTGACCTATCGCGACGCCAACACCGGCGAGCAGAAACAGGAAAGACTGCTGCCTGCGCACGTGGCCGGGCTGGCGCGCATGTACGCTTATGCGCCCGCGGCGGCGGCGCTGCTGCCGCTGCAGATCAACGAGGCCAGCCAGGGCCGCTACGAAGGCCTGATGGCGCTGTCCAAGCTGCTGACCAGCGGCCTGGCCGAACAGATGGCCTACGGCATGCAGCTTTCCGTGATCTGCACGGAGGACGTCGACGGTGTGCGCGGCGATCCGTCGATGTCGACGTCGCTGCTCGGCAATGCGCTCGTCGACATACTGATCGCGCAGTGCGCGGTGTGGCCCAAAGGCGCGCGTCCGGCGGATTTCCATCAACCGCTGACGACGCCCGTGCCTGCCCTGCTTATCTCCGGCGAGTTGGATCCGGTCACGCCGCCGAGCTACGCCGACAGCGTGGTCAAGACGCTGCGCAAGGGTCGCGCGCTGACGCTACGCGGCCAGGGCCACAACGTGATCGGCGCCGGCTGCATGCCCAAGCTGTTCGCGCAGTTCCTGGAAACTGCGGACGCAAAAGCACTGGACGCGAAGTGTTTGGACAAATTGGCCTATACGCCGCCGTTCACCGATTTCAACGGCTGGGATCCGTGAAGCAGGGATTTGGGATTGGGGATTCGTAACCCACCCACTCCAGCGCCGCTTCGAATCCCCAATCCCCAATCTCGAATACCCGCCATGATCATCGCTGAAAACCTCCGCAAGACCTTCAAGAGCAAGACCGGCGACGTGATCGCCGTCGACGACGTCGGGTTCACCGCGCGCGACGGCGAGATCACCGGCCTGCTCGGCCCCAACGGCGCCGGCAAGACCACGACGCTGCGCATGCTGTACACGCTGATGGCGCCGGAACGGGGCCGCGTGCTGGTCGACGGCCGCGACGTGGCCGACGATCCCGCCGCCGCCCGCCGCGCGCTGGGCGTGCTGCCGGATGCGCGCGGCGTGTACAAGCGCCTGACCGCGCGCGAGAACATCCGCTATTTCGGCGAACTGCACGGCATGTCGCGCGCCGATATCGACCGGCGTACGCAGGCGCTGTCGCAAGCGCTGCAGATGGAGGATTTCCTCGATCGCCAGACCGAAGGTTTCAGCCAGGGCCAGCGCACCAAGACCGCGATCGCGCGCGCGCTGGTGCACGACCCGCGCAACGTGATCCTGGACGAGCCGACCAACGGCCTGGACGTGATGACCACGCGCGGCCTGCGCGGATTCCTGAAACAGCTGCGCGACGAAGGGCGCTGCGTGATCTTCTCCAGCCACATCATGCAGGAGGTCGCCGCGCTGTGCGACCGGGTGGTGGTGATCGCGCACGGCCGCGTCGGCGCGCAAGGCACCGCGGACGAGCTGCGCGCGCAGACCGGCGAGGACAATCTCGAGGACGCTTTCGTCAGGCTGATCGGTTCGGATGAGGGGTTGCACGCATGACTTCGATGTGGATCGTCTGGTGGAAGGAATTGCTGGAACTGTCGCGCGATCGGCGCACGCTGATGCTGGCGCTGGTGATGGGCCCGCTGCTCGCGCCGGCGCTGTTCGTCGGCCTGCTGACGCTGGCCGAGTCGCGGGCCAAGGACCAGATGGAGAAGCCGCTGTCGATCGCCATGGTCGGCGCCGAGCAGGCGCCGAACCTGGTCGCCTGGCTCGCCGGCCAGGGCATCGAGCGCAAGACGCTCGCCGGCGATCCGGATGCGGCGATCCGCAGCCAGGACGAAGACGTCTACCTGAAGATCGGCGCGGACTATGCCAAGCAATGGCGCGAAGGTTCGCCGGCGCTGGTCGAGATCGTGCACGACAGTACCCGCCAGGACGCGGAGGTGCCGGTGCGGCGCCTGGAAGGCGCGCTGGCGCGCTACGGCCAGCAGGTCGGCGCATTGCGCCTGCTGTCGCGCGGCATCAATCCCAGCGTCGCCGCGCCGCTGGCGGTGTCGCACAAGGACCTGTCGACGCCCGAATCGCGCAAGGGCATCGCAATGGCGATGCTTCCTTATCTGCTGATCCTCAGCGCCTTCCTCGGCGGCGCCTATCTGATCATCGATGCGACCGCGGGCGAACGCGAGCGCCAGTCGTTGGAGCCATTGCTGGCTACACCCGCGGCGCGCGGCGCGGTGGTCAGCGGCAAGATCGCCGCCGCGTGCACCGTTGGTCTGGCCAGCCTGTTGCTGACGTTGCTGGCCTTCAAATTAGGCGCGGCGATGGCGCCCGGCATCGCCAAGCAGCTGGACATGGGCATGATGGCGATCGCCAAGATGCTGGTGGTGCTGCTGCCGATGCTGTTCATCGGCACGTCGCTGCTGACCTTCATCGCCGCCGGTGCGAAATCGGTGAAGGAGGCGCAGAGCTACATGACCTTCCTGATGCTGATGCCGATGATCCCGACCATCGTGCTGATGGTCAGCCCGGTCAAGAACCAATTGTGGATGTTCGCGGTGCCGTTCCTGGCGCAGAACCAGATGCTGCTGAAGGTGGTGCGCAGCGAAGCGGTATCGCCGATGGAATGGTTGGTGTATTTCGTCGCCGGCTTCGGACTGGCCGCGTTGTTGTGGTTCGCAGCGACCAGGCGCTACCACCAGGAGAAGCTGGCCATATCGGCCTGATGATCCCGTAGCCCGGGTAAGCGAAGCGCACCCGGGATCGAGCGGCGGCGTGTTTCCCGGGTGCGCTTCGCTTACCCGGGCTACGGTCCTTGCATAGCGCGGAGAGCGTGCGAATGAATTCGCGCCTACGAAAGCGGATCAGGCCACCAGACGCCGAGTCACGGCGGGGCTCGTCAGCTCCCTGAGCGCATCCTTGCCCACCCATTGGGCCGTTATGTTGGAAGCATCCGCCAGCCGCTTCGCGGTCGCGACCGCGGCGGCATTGAGCGCGCGATTGCGTTTTCCGGTCGCGCGCAACGCCATGTTCACGGCTTTCTTGACGAAATTCCGCTCGTCGCCGGCCGCGCGTTCGATCAGACGCAGGCCTTCGATGTATTTCGCATCCGCGGCTTGCTTGTCGTGCACGGTGAGCCCCCACAGCAAAGCGAACGCCGCGCGCCTGACGAACTCTTCGCGCTTGCCGCTCCACTGCGTCACCTTCGCCCAGGCATGCGGCGCGCGATCGAACAGTTTGAAGCAAACCGTGTCGCAGAGGCCCCAGTTGTCGAAATCCTTGCACCAGCGATCCATCTGCGCGACGGTAACCTGCGCAGGGTCGTCGACCATCGAGGCCACCATCCGCGCCTCGTACACGCCGGTGTCCCAGAGCGCGGCGGCGAGTGCGTGGTCGCGGCCCAGGCGTTTGGCCAGCGCCAGCATGTCCGCCATCGTCACGCCCAGCGCGCGGTCCGATGGCAGGCCGTATCGCGCCATGCCGTCGCGAGTAGCTTTGCTGCTGTGGCGTTTCAACCAACTCAGCGCGGATTGCGCCCGCGCATCGGCTGCTCCTGCGGCTTCGGCTTTCGCCGACGCCGCTTTTGTCGCGCGTTTGCGCGGCGCTGCGTTTTCTGCAGCAGCGCTTTTGGCGGCGGCTTTTTTCATGATGTTCGCCTCAGTCGATCAACGGCGGGTTGAGTTCGATGCGTCGCTGCTGCGGCTGGCGAGGCGGATCATCGCGACCGGCGTGCGGAAGATTGCCGCAGCCGCCAACGGCCTCCGAGCCAGGTGCAGGGCAATGCGGTCAGCACGATCGCGACCGGATACCAGGCCGGTCCCAGGTCCATCGGGATCGCGGCCATCGCGCCGACGATGCCGAAGAACAAACCGACGAAGCCCAATATCCATGCGTGTCGCATCGGCGAATGCGGCGCCAGCCGCGCCGTCACGTAGCCGCCGAGCACCGTGTAGACGAGGCGGTAGGCCAGCGCGAGCAGATTCAATTCCGGTGCGTGCATCGGCTGCCCCCACGGCGGATAGACATGGAGCATGTGCAGCCATTGATCGGTCCCCAGCGACAGCACGACGACGGTGAGGAAACCCGCGATTACCGCCAATGCGCTGCGCCCGAGTTGGCGCGGCCGCGGCGCGGCCGGAAGCGTTTGCGCGGTCATGACCGATCCTCCACTTGCAACGCCGGCAGCAGTTCTTCGAGACGGTCGTAGCCGGCCGCCATGCCCTGGTCCATGCCGGACGCGAGCGCGCCGTCGCGCGCCTCTTTCGATTGATAGCGGATGGTATTGGTGCTGCGGGTGACGCCGTCCTTCTCGGTCAGCAGCAAGGTGCCGATCGCTTCGCCGCCTGTCCAATCCTGATCGTAAAGCTGGGTGCTGACCACGCGTTCGGGGCGCGCGATTTCGCGATGCACGCCGCCCAGGCCCATCTCGGTGCCGTCCGGGCCGCGCCACACGAAGCGGTACGCGCCGCCTACGCGAAGATCCACTTCGCAAACGACGAACGACCAGCCCGGCGGGCCGGACAGCCATCGCTTGAGCAATTCCGGTTGGGTGAATGCGTCGAAGACGAGTTCGCGCGGCGCGGCGAAATCGCGGCTGATCTGGATCTCGGTGTCCGACGGCGTACTGATCTTGAACGTGCCTGCGAAGTTCATTCCTTCTCTCCTCTCTTGTTCGTCGTGCTGCGATGGATGGTGGTTCGGCTTTTTTTGGACGACGACGCATCGGCGGGCGGCGCAGTGGGTCCGCGAATGGCCTTCATTTCGTCGAGTAGGTCGTCCAGCCGCAGGAACGAGGCTTCCCAGAATTCGCGGTAGCGCTCCAGCCATTGGTTGGCTTCGGCCAGCGGCTCGGGCTCGAGCCGGCGCGGCCGCCGTTGCGCATCGCTGCCGATCGAGATCAGGCCGGCGCGTTCGAGCACCTTCAGATGCTTGGAGATCGCCGGTTGGCTGATCGCGAACGGCTCGGCCAATTCGGTCACCGAGGCTTCGCCCAGGGCCAGCCGGGCCAGGATGGCGCGCCGGGTGGGGTCGGCAAGGGCGGCGAAGGTGGCGTCGAGGCGTTGCGGGGTCATATTGTATAACTCACTAGTTTCATAACTTAATAGTTATATAAGAAATCGTCGCTGTCAAGGCCGGCCGCCGGCGCTTTCAGAAGGGGCCGATCGCCATGCCCTGCCGAGGCTGGCCGACAAAAAAGCCCGGCTTTCGCCGGGCTTTGGATGAGGCTTGGTTGCGTCGCGTTGCGGGTCAGTTACCCGGATTGAAAGCGATCGTGCGGCGAGTGGTGACCGGCGAATCGACCGGCTGGAAACGCCAGCGCTTGACCGCCGCAACCGCTTCGCGATCGAACACGCGGTCGGGCTGGGCGCTGACCACGCGCGCTGCGCTGACCGAACCGTCGGGCGCCACGGTGAATTCCACCTGCACCTGCCCGCTTTGGCGCGCGCGCAGTGCGGCGGCCGGATAGCGCGGCTGCGGCATGCTGATCGGACGCAGATCGCTGGACGCGCTGGCGGCCGCCGGCGGCGGCGGTGCCGGCGCTGCCGCGGCAGCCTGTTGCGCGGCGCGCTGTTCGGCGGCACGGCGGTCGGCTTCGCGTTGTGCGGCCGCGGCCTGGGCCGCGGTGTCCGGCGCAGGCGCGGCCGGCGCTGCGGCGGACTGCTGCTGCGCGAGCTGCGCCGCGGCGCGCTGCTGTTCCTGCTGCTGTTGCGCGGCGCGTTGCTTTTCCAGGTCCGCCAGGCGCTTGGCCTCTTCTTCGGTGCGGGTCTTCTCGTCGACGGCGCGCTGCGCGACGGCCTGTTGCGCGGCCGCGATGCTGGTCTTCAGGCGCGGCAATGCCGGCGCTTGCGGGTCGGTCTTCTCCATCAGCGCGTACAGGCGCTGCGCTTCGACGAAGTCTTCGCGGCCGATGCTCTGCTCGGTGGCGATCAGCGCGTACGGCTGCAGATCGGTCAGCGCGCTGGCGACGGCCGGATCGTTGGGCTGCTTGTCGCGCAGCGCCAGGTAGTACTCCATCGCATTGTTGCCGGCCGGCGCGTACAGGCGTTGTTCGCGCAGCGCCGTGCTGGCGGACTCGCGCAGCTGATCGGCGCCCATCGCCGCCACTTCGGCGGACACGGCCGGCTGCGGCGGCGCGACCGCTTGCGCGGCTTGGCTGCCCGGCGCGGCGGCGCCAGGCGCGGGCTCGTCCTTGCTGCAGCCGACGACGACGCAAGCGAGCGCCAGCCCGAGCGTCAGGTGGAAATAAGGCCGGCGCGAAGCCGCCAGCCGCGAAAATGGCTTTACAACGTACATGTGACAACTCTCCCCTGTGGTGCGGTTCGCGCACGTATGCGTAGCACGCGACAGCAGGAGACGTTTGTCAACCATGAATAGCCGCACAGGTCCGTTTCCGGCTATTTGCCGATGCAAAAACTGGCAAAAATGTGACCGAGTAGATCGTTTGGGGTGATCCGGCCGGTGATCTCGCCCAGAGCCTCATGGGCCAGGCGCAGCCGTTCGGCGGCCAGATCCAGGGCCTCGGCCGCCAGTTCCCGTTCGGCGATGGCGGCATGGTCCTGGGCGCGGCGCAGGGCTTCGACGTGGCGGGCCCGGGCCGTAAACGCCCCGTCGCCGGCCTGCCCGCCGGTGGCGTAGTCGCGCAGGGCGGCGTGGAGCCGGTCCAGGCCCTCGCCGGTGCGGGCGGAGACGCGCAGGACGCCTTCTTCAGGTTCGGGCTCCGCGGCGCCGAGCAGGTCGGACTTGTTATGCAGCCACAGCCGCTGCGGCACGCCGGCCACGGTGTCGGCGACGGCCTGGCGGCCGCCGATCGGATCGCGGGCGTCGAGGACCACGATCGCCAAGTCCGCCCGCCGCACTTCGTCGCGCGCGCGGCGCATGCC
Organism: Luteimonas galliterrae; assembly: GCF_023374055.1. Lineage (NCBI taxonomy): Bacteria > Pseudomonadati > Pseudomonadota > Gammaproteobacteria > Lysobacterales > Lysobacteraceae > Luteimonas > Luteimonas galliterrae. The sequence continues at coordinate 45,873 of NZ_JAMBEP010000005.1, forward strand.
TTCGCGTTCGATCGCGTCGCCGCCCTCGCGCAGGCCGGCGGTGTCGACCAGCATCAGTTCGATGCCGTCGATTCGCACCGCTTCGCGCAGCAGATCGCGCGTGGTGCCGGCGATATCGGTGACGATGGCGCGTTCGCTGCCGGCGAGCGCGTTGAGCAACGAACTCTTGCCGGCGTTCGGCGGGCCGACGATCACCGCGTGCAGGCCGTCGCGGAGTTTCTGGCCGCGCTGCGCTTCCAACGCAAGCGCGTCCATCGCCTGCAGGGCTTGCGACAGTCGCGCGCGCAGCGCTTCGCCGCCGAGCGTGTCGAGCGGTTCGTCGGCGAAATCGATCGCGGCTTCGGTGTGCACGCGCAAGGCGAGCAATTCGTCGGCGATCGCATCGACGCGTCGCGAGAACACGCCGTCGAGCGAACGCCGGGCGGCGCGGGCGGCGTGGATGTCCGCGGCGGCGATCAGGTCGGCGACCGCTTCGGCTTGGGTCAGGTCGAGCTTGCCGTTGAGGAAGGCGCGTTCACTGAACTCCCCCGGCCGCGCATGGCGGGCGCCGAGCGCGCAGCAGCGCGCGACCAGTTGCTGCAGCACCACCGGGCTGCCGTGCGCTTGCAGCTCGACGACGTCTTCGCCCGTATAGCTTGCGGGTGCGGCGAAGTACAACGCGATGCCGTCGTCGAGCGTGGCGCCGCCCTCGTCGCGGAAACGCGCGTGCTCGGCGACGCGCGGGGGCAGTTTCTTCGCGCAGGCAGTTTCGGCGATCGCGAGCGATCGCGGCCCCGACAAGCGCACGATGCCCACGCCGCCGGCGCCGGGCGCGGTGGCGATCGCGACGATGGTGTCGGATGTTTCGGCCATGGGCTATGTTCGCACGGTCCGCTTTTCGTAGGAGCGGCTTTAGCCGCGAGCTCTTTCTGGAAGACGCCGCGACCGGATCGAAAAAGCTCGCGGCTAAAGCCGCTCCTACGAAGAGCAGGGAGAGCAAAAGCGGAAAGCCCGCCTTGCGGGCGGGCTTTTCGTTTACGTAGAGACAGTTCCGGCCTTCGCCGGTGGATCGCTGTAGCGCTTGGTGTTCCACCACTGCTGCAACAGACCGAGCGCGCCGTTGGTGCACCAGTACAGCACCAGGCCGGCCGGGAAGAACGCGAACATCACGCCGAACACGACCGGCATCCACTGCATCATCTTCTGCTGCATCGGGTCCATGCCCGGCGCCACCGGCGTCAGCTTCTGGGTGGCGAACATCACCGCCAGGTTGATCAACGGCAGGATGAAGTACGGATCGCGCGCGGTCAGGTCCTGGATCCAGCCGATCCAGGGCGCATGGCGCAGCTCGACCGATTCGGACAGCATCCAGTACAGCGCCAGGAACACCGGCATCTGCAGGAGGATGGGCAGGCAGCCGCCGACCGGGTTGATCTTCTCCTTCTTGTACAGCTCCATCATCGCCATCTGGAACTTCTGTTTGTCGTCGCCGTAGCGCTCTTTCAGCTGCGCGATGCGCGGCTGGAACTTGCGCATCTTGGCCATCGACTTGTACTGCGCCGCGGACAGCGGATACATCAACAGCTTGATCAGCACCACCAGGCCGATGATCGCCCAGCCCCAGTTGCCGAAGATGCCGTGCAGTTTCTCCAGCACCCAGAACAGCCAGCCGGCGAGCGTGGCCATGAGCGCGTAGCTGCTGAAATCGACGGCCCGCTCCAGGCTGGGCACCTGCTGCGCGGTGATCTGATTGACCAGCTTCGGGCCCACCCACAGGCGCGCTTCGCTCGTTCGGGTTTCGCCGGGCGCTACGTTGAACGCGGGGCCTTTGGCGTCGATCGCGTAGCGGCCGTTGCGTACCGCGAGTTCGTAGCGGGCGGCCTGGTCGCGCTGCGGGATCCATGCGGCGAAATAATGGTGCTGCAGCATCGCCAGCCAGCCGCCGGTGATCTCCTTGCTCATCGGATCGTCGGCGAAATCGTCGTACTTGCGCTTCTCGTATTTGTCCTGGTCGCTGTACCAGGCGGCGCCCTGGAAGCTGTACTGCTCGGCGCTGGTCGGGCCCTTGCGCACCAGCGCGCGCGGCACGCGCTCGAGTTCGCGGTAGACGTAGCCCTGCCACGGCGCGCTGCCGGCATTGGTCACTTCGTCGCGCACCTTCACCGAGTACAGGCCGCGCGTGAACGTATAGACGCGCCGCACGGTCACGCCGTTCGGGCCGTGCCAAACGAACGGCACGTCGAGCGTGCGCGATCCCTGGGCCATCGCGAAATCGGTGCGGCCGCCTTCGGGAACGAAGACGCTGCGTTGCGAAGGATTGCGCTGGTCGATCCAGCCGCTGCGCACTTCGAAGTAACTGTTCGGCGACTGATCGAGCAAGCGCACCGGCGCGCTCTTCTCGTCGGCCGTGCTCGGGTACTTCAACAGGTCGGCGACCTTCAGCGTGCCGCCATCCATGCTGATCTTGAGCACGTCGGTGGTGACGGTCACCGTAGGCGCTGCGCCGGCAGGCGCAACGGTCGCGGCCGGTGCGGATCCCGACGGCGTGGCGCTGGGAATCGGTCCGACCATGGCGTCGGCGCTGGCGGGCGGCACGTTGCCGGCAGCCGCGGGCACGGCCGATTCGGTCGGCGCCGTCGACGTGGGCGGCGCGGCATGTTCCTTGCCCCACTCCATCCACAACAAGGTCGCCACCATCAGCCAGGCGAAGATCAGGAAAACACGGGTCTGGTTCATCAGGCAGCGGCAGGCTCAGCCGGGATCGGACACCGGCATGGAATCGTGGGCGGGAACATCTGGATTGGGGGCGGCATCGGCGGATGCAACGCCGCGCATTGTGCCGGGCGGCGCTCCCGCAGTCGACTGGCGCGGCAACGCGCCGGCGCGTCGGAGCAAGGCGCGCATCGCATCAGCGAGCGCCGTGGCGGTCGCGCCCGCGGCGGCGGCGCGCGCCACGAAGACGTAATCGCCGCCGGCGAGGTCGGCGCGGATCAGGCGAAATTGCTGGCGCAGCGCGCGCTTGATGCGGTTGCGGACCACGGCGCGGCGATCGACCTTGCGCGATACGGCCAGACCCAGGCGCGCGGCATCGTCGCCGCGGCGCCAATGCAGGGCGAAAAGAGGGTCGCTAAAACGTTGTCCGGACTTGAATGCGGCGTCGTAGTCCGACGCTGCCGTCAGGCGTGCGCTGCGCGGAAAGCGGGCACGCGTGGGCATCACGAAACTCCGGCCGGGACGGCCGGCAGGTCGACTCAGGCCGACAGGACTTTGCGGCCCTTGGCACGACGACGGGCGAGGACCTTGCGGCCATCGGCGGTCTTCATGCGGGCACGGAAGCCGTGGTCGCGCTTACGCTTGAGGTTGCTGGGCTGGTAGGTGCGCTTGGTGGCCATGAGCGTGCCGGGTTTCGGTGAACAAGACCGGAAATCATAGCGGGTTGCCTGCTACGCGGTCAAATGCCCCCTCTTGCCCGTGCCGGCGGTCTGCCAATCGACGAACGCTGATGCGCGGCCAGGGGCGCGGTGATAGTCTGCCCGCATCCCGGCTTCGACAACTTCTCGCGACGCGCTGCGTCGTGCGGCCAGCCTTTCCGAATGACCCTGACTCCGAACCTTGATGCCTGGCCACGTTGCCTGGAGCGCCTGGAAGCCGAACTGCCGGCCGAGGACGTGCACACCTGGCTGAAACCCCTGCAGGCGACGCAGCGCGACGACGCCCTGGTGCTGTTCGCGCCGAACGCCTTCGTGGTCGAACAGGTGCGCGACCGCTACCTGGACCGCATCCGCGAACTGCTGGCGCATTTCGCCGGCACGCCCGAAGTCAGCCTGGAAATCGGCGCGCTCAAGCGCGCGCCCTCGCCCGTCGCGGCGTCGATGTCGATGTCGGCGCCGACGCGGCAACCCGAGCCCTTCCACGGCAATCTCGACAATCACTACACCTTCGATAATTTCGTCGAAGGCCGCAGCAACCAGCTCGGCCGCGCTGCTGCCTGGCAGGCAGCCACGCGTCCGGGCGACCGCTCGCATAATCCGCTGCTTTTGTACGGCGGCACGGGCCTGGGCAAGACCCATCTGATGTTCGCCGCCGGCAACGCGATGCGCGCCCACAATCCGGCGACGCGCGTGATGTATCTGCGCTCGGAACAGTTCTTCAGCGCGATGATGAAAGCGCTGCAGGACAAGGCGATGGACGGTTTCAAGCGCCAGTTCCAGCAGGTCGACGCGCTGCTGATCGACGACATCCAATTCTTCGCCGGCAAGGACCGCACGCAGGAGGAGTTCTTCCACACCTTCAACGCGCTGTTTGACGGCAAGCAGCAGATCATCCTGACCTGCGACCGTTATCCGCGCGAAGTGGAAGGCCTGGAGCCGCGGCTGAAATCGCGTTTGGCTTGGGGCCTGTCGGTGGCGATCGAACCGCCGGACTTCGAAACGCGCGCGCAGATCGTGCTGTCCAAGGCGCGCGAGCGCGGCACGATGATCCCCGAGGACGTCGCCTTCCTGATCGCCAAGAAGATGCGCAGCAACGTCCGCGACCTGGAAGGCGCGCTCAACACGCTGGCCGCGCGCGCCAACTTCACCGGCCGCAGCATCACCCCGGAATTCGCCCAGGAAACGCTGCGCGACCTGTTGCGCGCGCAGCAGCAGGCGATCGGCATCCCCAATATCCAGAAGACCGTGGCAGACTACTACGGCCTGCAATTGAAGGACTTGTTGTCGAAGCGGCGGACGCGTTCGCTGGCCCGGCCGCGCCAGGTGGCGATGGCGCTGGCCAAGGAGCTCACCGAACACAGCCTGCCGGAGATCGGCGATGCCTTCGCCGGCCGCGACCACACGACCGTCTTGCACGCCTGCCGCCAGATCCGGAGCCTGCTCGAGACCGACGGCAAGTTGCACGAGGATTGGGACAAGTTGATCCGCAAGCTCAGTGAGTAACTCTCGCCCAGCGCTGTGGATAAGATGGGGAAAGTTTCAGGCCGAAAAGTTACCCACAGCTTGTGCAGTACCCGCAACCGTAGTTACCAGAACACAATGGCGTCTCTGAAAACATAATGGATTCATTGACTTAGGTCATATACCCACAGATTTCGGCTACACCATCACCACCAGCTTTTTGTTTATTCCTTCCGTCTAGAAACAGAGCACAAGGGATCGGGGCCGCATGCGTTTCAGTCTGCAACGCGAAGTCTTGCTCAAACCATTGGCGCAGGTCGTCAATGTCGTGGAACGCCGGCAGACCCTGCCCGTTCTCGCCAATCTGCTGGTACAGGTGAAGAACGGACAGCTGTCGCTGACCGGCACCGACCTGGAAGTGGAGATGATCGCGCGCGCTGCGGTCGACGACGCTCAGGATGGCGAGATCACCGTGCCGGCACGCAAATGGTTCGAGATCGTCCGCGCCCTGCCCGACGGCAGCAAGGTCGTCGTCAGCCAGTCCGGCGACAAGATCACGGTCCAGGCCGGTCGCAGCCGCTTCACGCTGGCCAGCCTGCCCGCGAACGATTTCCCGTCGATCGACGAAGTCGAAGCGACCGAACGCGTGCAGGTGCCCGAGGCTTCGCTGAAGGAACTGATCGAACGCACCGCCTTCGCGATGGCGCAGCAGGACGTGCGTTATTACCTCAACGGCTTGCTATTCGACCTGGGCGACAAGACCCTGCGATGCGTGGCGACCGACGGCCATCGTCTGGCGCTGTGCGAAGCGGCCCTGGAAAGCGGCGGCGGCGGCAAGCGCCAGATCATCGTGCCGCGCAAGGGCGTGCAGGAGTTGCAACGCTTGCTGGAAGGCGGCGATCGCACGCTGGAACTCGAGCTCGGCCGCAGCCACATCCGGGTCAAGCGCGACGACGTCACGTTCACCTCCAAGCTGATCGATGGTCGCTTCCCGGACTACGAGGCCGTGATTCCGATCGGCGCCGACCGCGAGGTCAAGGTCGACCGCGAAGCCCTGCGCGCCTCGCTGCAGCGTGCGGCCATCCTGTCCAACGAGAAATACCGCGGCGTGCGCGTCGAAGTTTCGCCGGGCCAGTTGAAGATCAATGCCCATAACCCCGAACAGGAAGAGGCGCAAGAAGAAGTCGAAGCCGACACCAAGGTCGACGGCCTGGCGATCGGCTTCAACGTCAATTATCTGCTCGACGCGCTTTCCGCCCTGCGCGACGAGCATGTGGTCATCGCCCTGCGCGACGCCAATTCATCCGCCCTGGTGCGCGAAGCCAGCAACGAGCGCTGCCGCCACGTGGTGATGCCGCTGCGGCTTTGATGGATCGAATGCAGTTCCACGTGAAACATTACCGCCCGGCTCTTGCCGGGCGGTGTCGTTTGGGTGGTGCCTCGTGCGCCTGACCCGGCTCGACATCCGCAATTTGCGCCTGCTTGCGCCGACCTCGTTGCAGCCGGGGCCTACCCTCAACTGGATCACCGGCGATAACGGCGCGGGCAAGACCAGTGTGCTCGAGGCGGTTCACCTGCTCGCCTATGGCCGCAGTTTCCGCGGCCCGGTCCGCGACGGCCTGATCCGGACCGGAGCCGAAGCGCTGGAAGTTTTTGCCGAGTGGGAGGAATCCGCCTCGGCACGCGCTCGCCGCGTCGGTCTGCGCCACGCCGGGCAGTCCTGGGAGGGGCGACTGGACGGTGTTCCTGCGCCGGCCCTGGGCGAGCTCTGCGCGGCCTTGGCCGTAGTGACCTTCGAGCCTGGCAGCCATGCCCTGATAGCGGGCGGCGGCGAGCCGCGCCGTCGCTGGGTCGATTGGGGGCTGTTCCACGTGGAACAAGACTTTCTTCCGCTGTGGCGGCGTTATGCCCGCGCCCTTAAACAGCGCAACGCTTTGCTGAAGAGCCGGCCGCGGCCGGAGCAGCTGGATGCCTGGGAGCATGAGCTGGCCGAGGCGGGCGAGCCGCTCACCTCCCGGCGCGAGCAGTACCTGGAGCGTCTGCAGATCCGGTTGGCCGGCGTGGCGGCCGACCTGGTGCCGTCGCTAGGCGTGGCCACGCTGCATTTCCAGCCGGGCTGGCGGCGCCACGACCTGTCCCTGGCCGATGCATTGCTGCTGGCCCGGGATCGCGATCTGCTGACCGGCCACACCTCGGTCGGCCCGCACCGCGCCGATTGGCGCATCGACTACGCCGCCCGCCCCGGGCGCGAGGCCCTGTCCCGTGGCCAGGCCAAGCTGACGGCCCTGGCCTGCCTGCTGGCCCAGGCCGAGGACTATGCCGAACGCCGTGGCGAGTGGCCGGTGGTGGCCTTAGACGATCTGGCGTCCGAATTGGACGGCCGCCACCAGCGGCAGCTATTGGCGCGGCTGCGGCAGAGTGGGGCTCAGGTCTTCATTACCGGGACTGAAGTGCCGGCTCCGGCCGACCGGGAACCCGACGACGCATGGTTCCACGTGGAACACGGCGATATAATGAGGCAATAGCGAATCCATTCTTCTCCCGCGTGCGGGTGGCGCGAAGCGTCGGATGAGGGCGCGCGGAGATTGAGATCGCTTCGACCCTTGTTTCCATCACCAGGGGACACGCAGAGATCGGCAATTCCCTGCGCACTCACCAACCCTCTCTCGCAGGCAGGAGAAGGCGCGACACGGCGGCTTGCGGGCGTCCCGGATGCTATAATTCCCGGAGCAATCCCCTATAGCTAATGTGTCGCGATGCCGAGCTCCGCGCCGGCGTCGCGGGAGCGCGCGAAAAGCATGTCCGAAACGACCGACGACAGCACCATCCCCGAAACTCCGAACCAGAATTACGACTCCAGCAAGATCACCGTATTGCGCGGCCTCGAAGCCGTCCGCAAGCGTCCCGGCATGTACATCGGCGACGTGCACGACGGCACCGGTCTGCACCACATGGTGTTCGAGGTGGTCGACAACGCGATCGACGAAGCGCTCGCCGGCCACGCCGACGATGTGGTCGTGCGGATCCTGGAAGACGGCTCGGTAGGCGTGTACGACAACGGCCGCGGCATTCCGGTAGATACGCACAAGGAAGAGGGCGTTTCCGCGGCCGAAGTGATCATGACCGTGCTGCACGCCGGCGGTAAGTTCGACGACAACAGCTACAAGGTTTCCGGCGGTCTGCATGGCGTCGGCGTGTCCGTCGTCAATGCGCTGTCCGAGCACTTGTGGCTGGACGTCTGGCGCGACGGCTACCACTGGCAGCAGGAATACGCGCTCGGCGAGCCGCTGTATCCGCTCAAGCAGCTGGAAGCATCGGACAAGCGCGGCACGCTGCTGCGCTTCAAGCCGGCGGCCGAAATCTTCACCGATGTCGAATTCCATTACGACATCCTGGCCAAACGCCTGCGCGAACTGTCGTTCCTCAATTCCGGCGTCAAGATCACGCTGATCGACGAGCGCGGGGAAGGGCGCACGGACCTGTTCCAGTACGAGGGCGGCATCCGCTCCTTCGTCGAGCATCTGGCGCAGCTCAAAACGCCATTGCACCCGAACGTGATCTCGGTGACCGGCGAGCAGAACGGCATCACCGTCGACGTCGCGCTGCAGTGGACGGACGCCTACCAGGAAACGATGTTCTGCTTCACCAACAACATCCCGCAGAAGGACGGCGGCACCCACTTGATCGGTTTCCGCGCCGCGCTGACGCGCACGCTGACCAACTACATCGAACAGAACGGCATCGCCAAGCAGGCCAAGATCACGCTGTCCGGCGACGACATGCGAGAGGGCATGATCGCGGTGCTGTCGGTCAAGGTGCCGGACCCGAGCTTCTCCTCGCAGACCAAGGAGAAGCTGGTCAGTTCCGAGGTGAGGCCGGTCGTTGAGAGCACGTTCGGTGCGCGTTTGGAGGAGTTCCTGCAAGAACACCCCAACGAAGCGCGCGCCATCACCGGCAAGATCATCGACGCCGCCCGCGCCCGCGAGGCCGCCCGTAAGGCCCGCGACCTGACTCGCCGCAAGGGCGCGCTGGATATCGCCGGCCTGCCGGGCAAGCTCGCCGACTGCCAGGAGAAGGACCCGGCGTTGTCCGAACTGTTCATCGTCGAGGGCGACTCGGCCGGCGGTTCGGCCAAGCAGGGCCGCAACCGCAAGAACCAGGCGGTGCTGCCGTTGCGCGGCAAGATCCTCAACGTCGAGCGCGCGCGCTTCGACCGCATGCTCGCGTCCGCGGAAGTCGGCACGCTGATCACCGCATTGGGCACCGGCATCGGCAAGGACGAATACAACCCGGACAAGCTGCGTTACCACCGCATCATCATCATGACCGACGCCGACGTCGACGGTTCGCACATCCGCACGCTGCTGCTGACGTTCTTCTACCGGCAGATGCCCGAACTGATCGAACGCGGCCACGTCTACATCGGCCTGCCGCCGCTGTACAAGTTGAAGCAGGGCAAGCAGGAGCTGTACCTGAAGGACGACGCTGCGCTCAACGCTTATCTCGCCGGCAACGCGGTCGAAAACGCATCGCTGATCCCGGCCGCAGGCGAGCCGCCGATCACCGGCGCGGCGCTGGAAAAACTGTTGCTGGCCTATGCCGGCGCGCGCGAGACGATCGCGCGCAATACGCATCGCTACGACCCGATCGTGCTCGAATCGCTGATCGATTTCACGCCGCTCGACGCCGCGCGCTTGGCCGAGAACACCGACGAGCAGCACGAGCTGGAAGCCCTGCAAGCGCGGCTCAACCGCGGCGGCATCGGCGGCCCGCGCTACGCGCTCACCTTGCAGCCGCCGCGCGACGACCGTCCGGGCGCGTTGCTGGTCACGCGCAAGCACATGGGCCAGGAGATGGTGCAGGTGCTGTCGCTGTCGGCGTTCGAGAGCGGCGAACTGCGCCCGCTGCGCGAAGCCGCGGCCGTGCTGCACGGCCTGATCCGCGAAGGCGCGCAAATCGTGCGCGGCGGCAAGTCGCAACCGGTGGCCAGCTTCGCCGAAGTGCAGGCCTGGCTGCTGGAAGAGGCCAAGAAGGGGCGCAGCATCCAGCGCTTCAAGGGTCTGGGCGAAATGAATCCCGAGCAGCTGTGGGACACCACGGTCAATCCGGACACGCGGCGCCTGCTGCAGGTGAGGATCGAAGACGCGGTCGCGGCCGATCAGATCTTCAGCACGCTGATGGGCGACGTGGTGGAACCGCGCCGCGAGTTCATCGAAGACAATGCGCTGAAGGTGGCCAACCTAGACGTTTGACGGCCGTACCCGGCGCCATCACCGCCCTTCGGCGCTGCGGAGGCGGTTTGACGCGCCCTTCAGGTTGGCCGGCATACAAGAAGCCCATCCTTAGTCCGTCCGCACGGGACCCTTCCATGAAGACACTCGTTCTAAGCGTAGCCATCGCTTGCGTCGCCACTGCGTGCGCAACGACCACCTCGCCGACCGGACGCACGCAAATGGTCGGCGCCGTGTCTCAGCAAGAGCTCAACCAGCTCGGCGCGCAGGCCTTCGCCGAAGCCAAGAGCAAAGGCCCGATCAGCAGCAACGCCAAGCAGAACGCCTACGTGCGTTGCGTGGTATCGGCGATCACCCGGCAACTGCCGCCGGGCGCGCAGGCCGGTTGGGAAACCGCATTGTTCGCCAACCAGGAACCGAACGCCTTCGCGTTGCCGGGCGGCAAGGTCGGGGTCAACACCGGCATTTTCACGGTGGCGCGCAACCAGGACCAGCTGGCCGCGGTGATCGCGCACGAAATCGGCCATGTGGTCTCGCGCCATCACGACGAGCGCATCACCCGGCAGATGGGCGCGCAGGGTGCGCTGCAGATCCTCGGCGCATTGGCGGGCTCGCGTTACGGCGAAGGCGCCGGCAACGCCGCGATGCAAGGCGGCAGCGTGCTGGCGCAGACCGGCTTCCTGCTGCCGGGCTCGCGCCAGCAGGAGACCGAGGCGGATGTGGTCGGCCAGCAGCTCATGGCCCAGGCCGGTTTCGATCCGCGCCAGGCCGTGAACCTGTGGCAGAACATGATCGTCGCCGGCGGCAGCCGCCCGCCGCAATGGCTGTCGACGCATCCCGATCCGCAGGCGCGCATCGCCGAACTGCAGCAGCGCTCGGCGCAGCTGGTGCCGGCCTACGAACAGGCGCGCGCGGCCGGCCGCCGGCCGAACTGCGGCTGACGCGCATGCGCCGGTTTTGCGACTTTTGAAGGTCCGTTCTGTTAGCGTGGCCGCCCCCGGCTCCCACGTCCCCATCCACCGCCGTCGCGGCCATCGTCATATTTTCGAGGTGTTTCGATGAAAACCGTTCCTACCGCTCCGCTCCTGATTGCCGCCGCGATCGCGGCCGGCGTGGCCATGCCCGCCTTCGCGCAGATGAGCGGCTCCTCGTCGCAAAGCGGCCAGAACACCAGTACCGCCGGCTCGGAAAGCATGCGCGCGCAGCGCGAGCGGCGTAAGGCCGAGTTGGGCCAGTCCAAGAACGAAGGCAAGACCGAGACTGCAGCGCCGCTGTTCCCCAACGCCACGCGTCAGGAGCCCGAAGCCAAAGCCAGCAGCAAGGCGCTCAAAGCGCTGCAGGCTGCGCAGGAGCTTTACGAGAAGCAGGATTACGCAGGCACCGTCGCCAAAGCAGAAGAGATCGCGACCAAGGCCGATGCCAACCCTTACGAAAAGGGCTTCGCTTATCAATTGGCCGGCAGCGCTTCGGCCGATTTGAACAACGAAGCCAAAGCCGCCGAGTATTTCCAGAAGGCGCTGGACAGCAACGGCCTGGACAACAACAGCCACTACCAAGTGATGAGCAATCTGGCTGCCGTGCAGTTGAGCCTGGAGCAGAACGACGCGGCGCTGAAGACGCTGGACCGCTTCCTGGCCGAGACCAAGACCACCGACACCAAGTATCAGGCCATGCGCGGCAGCATCTTGGCCAGCCTCGGCCGCAACGACGAAGCGGCCAAGCTCTACAAGGATCTGCTCGCCAAGAATCCGAACGACAAGCGCGTGCTGATGAACGCGGTCGCATCGTTGCAGCAGGCCGACCAGTACGACCAGGCCAATGCGCTGCTCGGCGAGGCCTACAAGAAGGGCCAATTGACCGAAGCCCGCGAATACAAGGCGCTGTACGCCGGCTACCTGAATTCGGACAACTGGAAAGAAGCGGTGCCTGTGATCAACGACGGCGTCGCCAAGGGGCTGCTGCCGCAGGACGCCGAATTGGCCAAGGCCTACATGATCGTCGCCCAGAAGGCCTACACAGAAGACGACACCAAGACCGCGGTCGAGATGTACAGCAAGGCCGCGCCGATCGCCGCCGACGGCGAGGCCTACCTGAACCTGGCCAAGGTTTATAGTTACCAGGGTAAGAAGGCCGAGGCCCGCGAGGCCGCGCAGAAGGCACTGGACAAGGGCGTCAAGAAGCCGGACGAGGCTAAGACCTTGCTCAAGTAAGAGTAAGGATTTCATTAAGCGCGGAATCGATTGGAACGAGCCCGCTCGATTGGTATAAGCTAAGAGGTTCATGCGGCCGAGTTGGCCGCGTGTAACCGAAACTGATCCGCGGCGCTGCGGCGCCCGAGCCCACTGCAGAGCCCCGCATGATCGAACGCCTCGCCCGCCACGAGAACCAAGACGACCGCGACCCAGGACTCAACTGGCCGCGCATCGTCGGCATCACCTTGGCGATCGCCATCCATGTCGCGGCCCTGCTGCTGCTGTTGGCACCGATTTCGCCGCCGCCGCAAGAAGACGAACGCGACGACCGCGTCGATGTGACCTTCATCGAACCGCCGCCGCCGCCGCCGCCGCCACCGCCGCCGCCACCGGAACCGCCCAAGCCGACGCCGATCAAGGAGCTGTCGCCGCCGCGCCCGTCGCCGGTGCCGCCGCCGCCGGAAGCGCCGCCGATCATCGTCGACGAAGCGCGCGCCAGCGATATCCAAGCGCCGCCGCCCGCGCCGCCTGCGCCGCCCGCGCCGGTGGCTTCGATGGAAGCCAGCGTCGACATCTCGTCGAAGAACATGAATCCGCCCAAGTATCCGCCGGAAGAAAACCGCCGCGGCATCCAGGGCACAGTGGTTCTGGTCATCACGGTCGACGCCAACGGCAACGCCACCGATGTGCAGGTCGAGCAGTCCAGCGGCAACCGCAATCTCGATCGCGCAGCGGTCGCGGCGGCCAAGCGTTGGCGCTTCAACCCCGCGCAATCGGGCGGACAGAAGACCACCGGCCGCGTCCGCGTGCCGGTCGAGTTCAAGCTCGGCTGACAGATTACTGTTGCCCGTGTTAGCAAAGCGGTACTAAGGTTCAATAAACAGAAACACGCCTCATCCACTCCTTCCACGACATTTAAAGGTAAGCGTCATGTTGCAGGAAACCACCACCGCCGCCGCTGCAGGCAACAACAACGCCGCGGCGCTACAGCAGATGGGCTTCGCCGAACTGCTCCAAAACTTCGACTTCGTCGGCTGGGCGGTGTTCGTCACCCTAGCGCTGATGTCGATAATGTCGGTCTACTGGATCGTCATCAATTTCATCAAGAACATGCGCCTCAGGGGCCGCGCCGACCGCGTGGTGACCACGTTCTGGGAAACCCCGAACGCGCAGGACGCGATCCGCTTCATGGAAGAGCAGCCCAAGGGCGAACCCTTCTCGAAGATCGCGCTCGACGCCGCCCAGGCCGCCGCACACCACCAGCGTCACGAAGGCTCGCGCCTGGTCGAGTCGCTGAATCGCTCCGAGTTCGTCGACCGCGCGCTGCGCCAGGGCGTGACCCGCGAGTCGATGCGCCTGGAGAGCGGCCTGACGGTGCTCGCCACGGTCGGTTCGACCGCGCCGTTCGTCGGCCTGCTCGGCACCGTGTGGGGCATCTACCACGCGCTGATCCGCATCGGCTCGTCGGGCGACGCTTCGATCTCGGCAGTGGCCGGCCCGGTGGGTGAAGCCCTGATCATGACCGCGATCGGTCTGTTCGTGGCGATCCCGGCGGTGCTCGCGTACAACTTCTTCGTGCGCCTGAACCGCGTCACCAACAACAAGTTCGACACGTTCGCGCACGACCTGCACGACTTCTTCGCCACCGGCGCCCGCGTCGGCGAGTCCCCGGCCCGTCGCTAAGCGACGGTTCGGACTCAGCAGGGTATAGAGGAACCGATCATGGCCTTCAGTTCAGGCAACGAGAGCGGCGGCCCCATGGCCGAAATCAACGTCACGCCCCTGGTGGACGTGATGCTGGTGCTGCTGATCATCTTCATGATCACCACGCCGCTGATGACGAATAAAACGCAGATCACGCTGCCCGAGGCCAACCTCCAGAAGAAGGAGGACGCCGCCAAGCTGAAGGCAACGCCGATCCAATTGTCCGTGCAGGAAGACGGATCGCTGTATTGGAACGACGAGCCGATCACCAAGGACATCCTGGAAAGCCGCCTGTCCAGCGCCGCCCAGCTGCAACCGCAGCCGCCGCTGAACCTGCGCGGGGACAAGACCACCAAGATGCGCACGATCAACGAGATCACCAAGATCGCGCAGGCCCAGGGCATGTTGGATATCGGCTACGTGGCCACCAAAGAAAAGAAGCGCTGACCGGAGATATAGAACATGGCATTCGCATCCAATTCCGGTGGCGGCCCGATGGCCGATATCAACGTCACGCCGCTGGTCGACGTGATGCTGGTGTTGCTGATCATCTTCATGGTGACCATGCCGATCCAGTCGTTCCCGATCAAGGTCGACCTGCCGCAGAAGACCGACAAGCCGTTGGAGAATCCGAAGGAACCGCCGGAGCCGATCCGTCTGCGCATCGACGCGTCGAACGAAGTGTTCTGGAACGATTCGCCGACGCCGATCTCGGCTCTGCAGAACATGATGTCGGCCGAGGTCCAGCGCGATCCGACCAACCAGCCCACGCTTGAGATCGAGACCAACGACGAGGCCCAGTACGAGGTTCTCGCCAAGGTCCTCGCCGCGGCCAAGAACGCCGAAATGATCAAGATCGGCTTCGTCCAGAACACGCAGTAAGAGCAATACGCAATACGCCGGCCGGTCCGGCGCGCTTACCTAACAAAGTGGATTTCAATGCCGCCCGGAAGGGCGGCATTTTTTTCGCCCTTGCGCGGCCGGCGGCGACGGGAGTAGCGTGGTGGCGTGCCAATCGGAGGGGAGGACGCCATGCCTTATTCCACCGTTTCAGCGCAACGCCCGAACGCCGACATCAACATCACCCCGCTGGTCGACGTGATGCTGGTGTTGCTGATCATCTTCATGGTGACCATGCCGGTGCTGTCCCAGCGGATCCGCGTGGACCTGCCGCAAACGCCGCCACAACCGATTACCGTCACGCCGCCGGAGCCGATCGATTTGCGTATCGACGGCGCGAGCCAAGTGTTCTGGAACGAGTCGCCCACGCCGGTCGCGGCCCTGCAGCAGATGATGCAGGCCGAAGTGCAGCGCGATCCGGCCAATCCGCCGGTGCTGCAGATCGACAGCAGCGATGACGCCGAATACGACGTGCTCGCCAAGGTGCTGGCCGCGGCCCGGAACGCCGATATGCAGCGGATCGGATTCGTACAGAACGCCAGATAGCGGGCGCGAGCCTCGCAACGCGTGCCTGCGATCTGTAGAGCGGGCTTGCCCGCTGACTTGGTCTTAAAGCCGCCAATCCTGCGAATGGCGGATCCAGCGCCTTGCCGCGAGGCTCCTGATTTTCGTAGCGCGAATTCATTCGCACGCCTTTCGACGCATCAAGAGCGTGCGAATGAATTCGCACCTACATTTGTAGAGCGGAGCTTGCTCCGCTGCCTTGGCTTGGGGTTGTGGCGACCTGCCGGCCCTTTGGGCCGGGGTTTCGTCCGCTAAAACCGCGGCCGAGTTACTTTCTTTTTGATGGGCCCAAAAAGAACAGTAACCAAAGAAAAAGGGCCTTTGGAAGGGATCCCGGCGATGGGGCCACCCCGTATTCTTGGCCACCGCTCGCCAACGCTCGGGATTCCTCCGTCGCTTCGACATTCAGATTCGAGGCGATCGACCCGAACGCCTCCTTAGCGCAAATCCGCAAAAGCCACGTCACCCATACGCTGCGAATCAAAATCTAGTACCTGCGTAAGTAAGGTCACCTACGACCAAAGCAGGTCTGCAGGCGGACTTTCAGTCGCGACCTATCGCACCGCAGTTCAGGCCCTTTCTTTGGTTACTTTCTTTGGGCCCACAAAGAAAGTGACCCGGCGCAGCCGGAAGCCTTTGTCCATGGCGCGAGTCGCAGCGCACCTGCGAGGACGCGGGCCTGGATGACATGCCGCTCCTGCGGCATGCCCTCCGGGCCATCCGCTGCGCGGATGTTCGCTCCGGCATCCTGCCTGCGCAGTCCGGCCTTCGCCGGGATGACGGCTTAGGGGCGAGGGCGAAAGCAAAAATGGGTCCCAGCGTTCGCTGGGGTGACGGCATGAAAAGCTTAAGAGCGAAAGGCTTAAGAGCGAAAGGCTTAAGAGCGAAAGGCTTAAGAGCGAAAGGCTTAAGAGCGAAAGGCTTGAGAGCAAGAGCAGCGGGGCAAGCCCCGCTCTACAAAGCTGGAACAAGATAAGAGCAGCGGAGCAAGCTCCGCCCTACAGAGCAAAGGCGGAGTTCGGCGCGAGGGTCTTCTTCATTTGCGGCTTAGCCTTTGAGCAGGCGCAAATAGGCTTTAACGGTATCGGCCAGTCCGGCATAGAGCGCTTCGCCGATCAAGGCGTGGCCGATCGAGACTTCCAGCAGGTTCGGAATCGCAGCCGCGAATTCGCGTAGGTTCTGCTGGTTCAGATCGTGGCCGGCATTCACGCCCAAACCCGCCGCCTGCGCCTGGCGCGCAGTGGCCGCGCACGCGGCGAGCGCAGCGGCCGCATCGCCGCGCGCATGCGCCTCGGCATAAGGGCCGGTGTACAGCTCGATGCGGTCTGCGCCGAGTTCGGCGGCGCGCGCCACATCGGCGACGCCGGCATCGACGAACAGGCTGACCCGGCAACCCAGCGCTTTCAATTCGGCGATGCGTGGCCGCAGTTTCTCGGCGTCGCGGCCGAAATCGAAACCATGGTCGGAAGTCAGCTGGCCGTCGCCATCGGGCACCAGCGTGGCCTGCGCCGGCCGCGCCTGCGCGCACAACTGCGCGAAACCGGGGTAGCCCGATCGCGGCGGCGCGAAAGGATTGCCTTCAAGATTCAATTCGACGCCGTAGTCGCGGGTCAGCGCCGCCAGCGCCGTCACGTCGTCGGCGCGGATATGGCGCGCGTCCGGCCGCGGATGCACGGTGATGCCGTGCGCGCCGGCATCCAGGCAAGCGCGCGCGGCGCGGACCACGTCGGGATCGGCGCCGCCGCGCGAATTGCGCAGCACCGCGATCTTGTTGACGTTGACGCTCAGCGCGACCATCGCCGCCGCATGTCGGGCGCGGTCCGCACGTCAGCCCGCGGGCGGCTCCGGCGGCGCCTGGCCGGCGAGCTTGCGCGCTTGGGCCTGTTCGCGCAGCCGGCGCAACTCTTCCGGATCGAGCATCAGCGACTCGTCGCGGCTCACGCTCACCACGCGGCTCGCGTACCAGTTGTAGGCCCACAGCACCAGCAACACCAGTGCGGCCAGCAGGCAGACGACCATCAGCAGCATGGACGTGGTCTTCATCGCGACCACCATCGCCACCAATCCGAGCAATAGGAACAGCCAAGCCATCGTGAACACTCCGTTGACGACCCGCGCAGTCTACCGCGATCGCGGGCGGCGCAAGGCGGGCCGTCCGGGCAAAAAAACCGCTTGTCGGACGGCCGTCACAGCAGCGGGGACATCAGCCGCGCCAACGCTTCGGGCAGCCGGTAGCGCCATAGGGAACGGGCCCGGTCGTCGTGCACCCGCGGCGCATGCGACAGCTCGGCCTCGATCAGCGCCGCCATCTGAGCGGCCAGGGCGGAGTCCCGGAACAGCATCGTCAATTCGAAATTCAGGCGGAAGCTGCGATGGTCGAAATTGGCCGAACCGACCATCACCAGCTCGTCGTCGACGAGCAGCGCCTTGCTGTGCAACATGCGCGGCCCGTATTCATACACCTTGACCCCGGCGGCGAGCAGGTCGTCGAAATACGAACGGGCCGCGTAGGTGACCAGGCGCGAGTCGCTCATCTTGGGAACCAGCAGGCGCACGTCCAGGCCGCCGAGCGCGGCCGAGGTCAAGGCCATCATCGCCGCTTCGCCGGGAACGAAATACGGCGTCACCAACCAGACCCGGCGCCGCGCTTCGTGGATGGCGGCCACGTGCATGCGGTGGATCGCTTCCCAGGACGAATCCGGCCCGGACGTCAGCGCCAGCGTCGGGATATCGCCGCCCTGCGCCACCGGTGTGGCGCGCACGACTTCGGCGACGAAATCGCGGCTGCCGGTGGCGTAGGCCCAGTCTTCGGCGAACACCCGCTGCAGCGAGCGCACCGCATCGCCTTCGATGCGCAAATGCAGATCGCGGTAGGCGTCGGGCCGCAGCCGCTCGTTCTCGTCGTCGGTGATGTTGATGCCGCCGGTGAAGGCGATCCGCCCGTCGACGACTACGATCTTGCGGTGGGTGCGCATATTCAGCCAGGGCCGTTTCCAGAAGCGTCCGAAGCGCATCGGATGGAACCAGCACAGCTCTCCGCCGGCATCGAGCAAAGGTTGGAAGAAGCGGCGTGGCGCATTGCCCGAGCCGACCGCATCCAGCAGCAGCCGCACCTTGACTCCGGCGCGGGCGCGTTCGACCAGGGCGTCGCGCACCAGGGTGCCGGTGCGGTCGGGGTAGTAGATGTAGTACTCCAGATGCACGTGGTGCCCGGCGCCGGCGATCGCCTCCAGTAGCGCGTCGTAGGTCTGCCCGCCGTCGACCAGCAGGCGCACGTCGCGGCACGTGGTCGGTGCCAGGCCGGTGGAAGCCTGGCCCAGCTTGGCCAGCTCCACGGCGACGGGGGTAGGACGAAAACCTTCCGGCAGGTCGGCATGCGACGCGCGGGTACGGCCGCGCCGCAACCGCTGCCGCTTGATCTTCTGCGGGCCGAACACGTAGTAAACCAGGAAGCCCACGTAGGGCAGCACCGCCAGGCCCAGCAGCCAGCTCAAGGTCGCCACCGGTTCGCGCTTCTGCAGCACGATCCACGAGCCCAGCCACAACAGGTAGCCCAGCCAGCCCAGCGCCAAATACAGGCGGATGTGCGGGATCGAGGCCAGCGTTTGCCAGGCCTGCTGCAGCAAATCGAGCATCGGCGCGGGGTTCCGACGTGTCGCAGACGCTGCGACGGGCAGGGGGTAGGCTAAGCCCCATGGGCGACGCAATCAAAGGCCGCGGCTCGACCGGCTACCTGCCGGGCCGCTATGAAGTCAGCGTCAGCGAGCGGATCGACGACGGCTGGCACCATGGTCGCGCCGAGAACGACGAGGAGATCGTCGAGCCGTTGCCGCGCACTCAGGTGCGCGAAGAGCGGGCGCGCACGATCATTTCGCGCAACCAATCGCCGGATATCGGTTTTTCGCAATCGATCAATCCCTATCGCGGCTGCGAGCATGGCTGCAGCTACTGTTTCGCGCGGCCCTCGCACGCCTACCTGAACCTGTCGCCCGGCCTGGATTTCGAAACCAAGCTGTCGGCCAAGACCAATGCCGCCGAGCAATTGCGCTTGGAGCTGTCCAAGCCGGGTTATCGGGTCAGCCCGATCGCGCTGGGGATCAATACCGACGCCTACCAGCCGATCGAACGCAAATGGCGGATCACCCGGCAGCTGCTGGAGGTGTTGGCGGAAACCAAGCATCCGGTATCGCTGCTCACCAAGAACGCGCTGATCGAACGCGACCTGGACCTGCTGGCGCCGATGGCACGCGAAAACCTGGTGCACGTCGCGTTCTCCGTCACCTCGCTCGACAACCGCCTGGCGGCCAAGCTCGAGCCGCGGGCGTCGGCGCCGCATCGCCGGATCAAGGCGATGCGCACCCTGCACGAGCACGGCGTGCCGGTCGGGGTGATGTTCGCGCCGGTGATCCCCTGGGTGAACGACCGCGAGCTCGAAGCCGTGCTTCAAGCCGCGCGCGAGGCCGGTGCGGGCAGCGCCGGCTATGTGCTGCTTCGTTTGCCGTGGGAGGTCGCGCCGCTGTTCCGCGACTGGCTGCAGACGCACCTGCCCGACCGGGCCGAGCATGTGATGAGCACGATCAAACAGATGCGCGGCGGCCGCGACTACGATTCGACGTTCGGCAAGCGCATGAGCGGGGAGGGCGCCTACGCCGAGCTGCTGGCGCACCGTTTCGCCCTGGCCCGCAAGCGCTATGGTTACCCGGCCCGGGACCGCTGGGCCGGGCTGGACTGCGGCCGTTTCGTGCCCCCGCGTAAGCCCTCGCCGCAAGCCGAGCTGTTCTGACGCACGGCACGGCCGGCCGCGCCCGCCGCCGGCTTTGCTCGTAAACTGCCGGGCACGATGTCCAAGCCCGCACCGTAAATGGCCGCCCGTGCGCCGCTGCATGCGCCGGATCGGGACGACCGCCAGCTGTTCCGGCTGGCGATGGCCTCGTCCGGCATCGGCATGGCCATCGTCGATCTGGACGGCCAGTGGCAGGAGGTCAATCCCGCCTTCGAGAAGATCTTCGGATACCCGGCCGGCGAACTGGTCGGACGCCACGTGCTGGAGTTCACCCATCCCGACGACGTCGAGCTTTCGCGCGGCTACCTGCGTGGCCTGATCGAGGGAAGCATCCCGATGCTCGACGCTCCCAAGCGCTACCTGCGCCGCGACGGCAGCGTGCTGTGGGCCCACCTCAACGTGGCGATGGTGCGGGACGGCGAAGGCGCGCCGCTTTACATGATCGCGCAGCTGCGCGACATCAGCGCGCAGAAACAGGCCGAGCAGGCGTTGCAGTCGGTCAACCGCACCCTGGAGCGGCAGGTCGCCGAGCGCGCCGACGAATTGCGCGACGCCAACCATCAACTGCGCCAGTTCGCTTACGGCGTGTCGCACGACTTGCGCGGCCCCTTGCGCGCCATCGATGGCTTCGCCGCGCAACTCGAGCGCCATTCCGCCGCGGTGCTGGACGAAGCCGGCCGCGACTACCTGCAGCGAATACGCGACAACGCCGGCCGCATGTCGAACCTGATCGACGGGTTGCTCGAGTTGTCGCGCGCCATCAGCGCCGAGATGCGTCCGCAACCCGTCGATCTGAGCCTGCTGGCCGAATGGGTAGGCGCCGAACTGCTCGACGCCCATCCCGGAAGCGACGCACGCATCGACGTGCAGCCCGGCCTGCAAGCCCATGGCGACGAGCGCATGCTCAAGTCGCTGTTCACCCAGCTGCTGGGCAACGCCTGGAAATTTTCGGCGCAGCGCGAGCGTGTTGTGATCGAAGTGCGCGGCGAGATGCAGGCGCACGGCGTCTGGCTGTCGGTGCGCGACGAAGGCTGCGGCTTCGACATGGCCTACGCCGACAAGCTGTTCGAACCCTTCCAGCGCCTGCACGGCCAAGCCGAAGGCGGCGGCAGCGGCCTGGGCCTGGCCATCGCCCAGCGCATCGCGCAACGGCATGGCGGGCGCATCTGGGCCGAATCCGCGCCCGGCGCCGGCAGCGTCTTCCATGTATCGCTACCCGTTATGGACAACGACCGCAGCACCGACGAGGACGCCCAGTGAACGAGAAAGACATCCTGCTGATCGAAGACAATTTGGACGATGTCGAACTGACCCGCATCGCCTTCGCCGAAGCCGGCATCGACCATCGCTTGATGGTGGTCAGCGACGGCGCCGCGGCGTTGGACTACCTGTTCGCGCGCGGCCGCCATGCCGATCGCGATCCGCTGCAGCTGCCCTCGATCGTCCTGCTGGATCTCAACCTACCCAAGGTCGACGGCCGCGAAGTCCTGCAGGCGATCCGCGAGAACATCGTCACCAGAACATTGCCGGTGGTGGTGCTGACCACCAGCGCCGAACCGTTCGACGTCGACGCCAGTTACGCGCTGGGGGCCAACAGCTACATCCAGAAGCCGGTGGACTTCGAGCAGTTCGTCGGCGCGGTGAAGCAGGTGGGCCTGTATTGGCTGGTGTTGAACCGCACGCGCGAAGACTGATCCGTCGCCGGCGGCAACCATCGCCTCCTGAAGCAGCCCCGCGGCGTCTGCGCACGCGAGAACGACGACCCCTGCTCGCAAAAGAAGTAACGCGTCGCCGCATCGAAACCGGACATCGCGGCGCGAAAAATCGCGATGTTCAAGACTGAAACGATGGCGGGAATCCGCCGCTGGGGCGCAATTTCGCATGCTGCGCGCCTCGATGCGGCATCGGCGCGAGCAGCCGCGCATGGATGGTCCCCGGCGTGTTTCATCCGCGCAACGTTTTTCGATGACGGGTTTAACGCAGCCCTCACATTTTCGGAAAAATTACTTCTAATTCATAGCCTTAGACGGCTGGCACGCATATCGCTTAGCTCTCCCCGCCACCGCAGCGTGCGGCGGCACGCCATGAGGGAGAACGATGCGCCGGACCGCCGACAATCTCTATATGCGCAGTGGCTTGCTGCTGCTGACCGCAGCGCTCGCTCCGGCCGCGTTCGCGCAGCAGGCGCAGGAAGACCCCGGCTTCGCGATCACGCGCACCGTGAATCCGCGCATCGCGTATCGCGGCGTGCCGCTCGAAGACAATCCGGTGCATGCGCGGGCGACGACGTTCCCGGCGCAGATCTTCCACAGCACGCTCGACAAAGCGCTGGGTAATGCGCTCGGCGACGGCGAACTGGGCTCGGCCACCGGTTCGGGCGGCATCGTGATGCAGGCCACGCGCGGCATGCTGGTGCCCGACGCGCAAACCGGCGCGTCCGGCCTGGGCATGATGGGATCCGCCGCGGCGGGTTCGGCGCCGCTGGGCATGAGCGCTTCGGTAGGCGGCTCCGTGCGCGGCGCCACCGAAGGCTTGGCCGGAACGATCAACGGCGCGCTGTCCAGCGCGCTGCAGCCGGCCGCCGGCGCGGCGGGGGGCAAGCCGTGAAGCGCCTGTCCCTGCTCATCTGCATCGCGGCCGCAAGCTTTGCATCGAACGCGGTTGCGCAAAGCCAGGACCTGGCCTTCATCGGCGATCACGCCGGCGCGGGCAGCCAGGGACGCATCGCCGTGAACCAGGCCGCGGGCGTAGGCAACGCGCAGGCCAATCTCGCCGCGTTCGCCTATTCGCAGGAAGGCATCGGCCTGGCCGATGCGAACAGCCTGCAAAGCGCCACGCCCGCGCAGCGCGCGGCGGCGGCCAGCGCCACGATCGACGGCACCGCCTTCAACGGCAGCAGCGGCGCGCTGTCGCTCAACCAGGTCGCGGGTTCTTCCAACCTGCAACTCAACACCATCGCCATCGGTACCGGCGGTTTCTCCCTGATCGCGCGCGCCGACGACGCCGCGCTGTCCGAAACCGCCGGTGCCGGCACCAGTACTGAGGGGACTGCAACCGCAACGCCCGACCGCCACGCGCTCATCGATACCGATGCGTTCCGCGGCAGCCAGGGGGTGGTACAGGTCAATCAGACCGCGGGAGTCGGGAACCTCTCGACCAACGCCATCGTGCTTCAGCTGCCAGGTAGCACGCCTTAACCGCTGTACCCAAGAGCCGTAACCACACCACCAGGAGAGAACCATGAAACTGACCCGCACCCTGCTCGCCGCCGCCCTGTTGGCGGTTGCCGCGCCCGCGTTCGCCGAAGGCGACGACGCTTACATCTTCAACTACACCGACGTCCAGAACAGCATCTGGGTGATCGGCGACATCTACGCTTCCGGCGAAATCTCCGTCAGCAGCGAATCCGGCGCCGTGGTCGATCAGGACCAGTACACCGACGCCAACTGGTCGCTCGGCGATGGCGACAACAGCGCCTATCTCGACGGCAGCGCGCTGAGCGACGCTTCGGGCAACATCGGCGCCAACGTCGCCGCCGGCGTGGGCAACGCCCAGGCCAACGACACCGCGCTGTCCTCGGTCGACGGCGAAGAAGTATTCGCCCACGCGATGGTGTTCAGCAGCCAGGAAACCTACGCCAACCTGGGTTCGGACGAAGGCAATCCCGACAACCAGCTGTTCTACACCGCGTCGGCCGACGACGACGTGCTGTCGGGCGCTTCGGGCAACATCGGCCTGAACGTGGCCGCCGGCGTGGGCAACGCGCAGACCAACGCGCTGGCCGCTTCGGTCAACAGCTCGGGCACGATCGCCAAGGCCACGGCCGACAGCGAACAAGCCACGATCTGGAACACCCTGGCCGCCGAATGCGACCTGGACAACACCGCGTTCCTGAGCGGCAACGCGCTGTCCGGCGCGGTGGGCAACATCGGCGTCAACATCGCCGCCGGCGTGGGCAATGCCCAGCACAACGGCCTGGCGATCGCCGTGGCCGCGTGCGAACTCTGCGACTAACCGCTACGGAAGCACGGGAGCGGCAGGGGCCGCTCCCGTCTTCTCCCATCACTCTTAGGGGATCGACATGAAACTCCATCACACCCTGCTGGCCGCCGCGATGCTCGCGGTGTCCGCACCGGCCCTCGCCGAAGGCGACGACGCCGTCATCTACAACGCCACCGAAGTCGTGAACAGCATCTGGGTCGTCGGCGACGTCTATGCCGGCGGCTACATTTCCGTCAGCAGCGAATCCGGCGCCGTGGTCGATCAGGACCAGACGACGGCCGCCAACGCCTCCTTGGGCGACGGCGACAACGACGCTTACCTGAGCGGCAGCGCGCTGAGCGACGCTTCGGGCAACATCGGCGCCAACGTCGCCGCCGGCGTGGGCAACGCCCAGGCCAACGACACCGCGCTGTCCTCGATCGACGGCGAAGAAGTGTTCGCCCACGCGATGGTGTTCAACAGCCAGACCACCGGCATCAATCTGGGCACCGACGACGGCTCCGCCGACAACCAGCTGTTCTACACCGCGTCGGCCGACGACGACGTGCTGTCGGGCGCTTCGGGCAACATCGGCCTGAACGTGGCCGCCGGCGTGGGCAATGCGCAGACCAATGCGCTGGCCGCTTCGGTCAACAGCTCGGGCACGATCGCCAAGGCCACCGCCGACAGCGAGCAGTTCACGATCTGGAACACCCTGGCCGCCGAATGCGATCTGGACAACACCGCGTTCCTGAGCGGCAACGCGCTGTCCGGCGCCGTGGGCAACATCGGCGTCAACGTCGCCGCCGGCGTGGGCAATGCCCAGCACAACGGCCTGGCGATCGCCGTGGCCGCGTGCGAGCTGTGCGCGCCGCCGCCGCCGTGCAATGGCTGCGGTGGGGACTGATCGATAGCGTTGTAACGATCGTGCGAAGCGATGCCGGGCCGGCGATCTCGCCGGCCCGGTTTCAGACAAGGAGCGAGTGACCATGCGTTTGCCGTTGCGATTGGCGATACCGAAGATCCTGCTGCTGGCCGTCACGATCGGCCTGCCGGGGCTCGGCATGGCGCAGACGGCGTTCGACGTTACCCGCATCGGCAGCGTGCCGGTCACCAAACAGGTCAAGACCTTCCGCGACCTGCGCTACCGCGAAATGATGCAGCAGCACTACGACTTCAGCTGCGGCTCGGCCGCGCTGGCCACGCTGTTGCACTACGGCTATGGCATCGAAGTTTCGGAAACCGACCTGATCAAGAAGATGCTGGTCGGCGCCGATCCCAAGGAGGTCGTCAAGAACGGCTTCTCGATGCTCGACATGAAGCGTTACGTGGAAAGCATCGGCTACCGCGGCCACGGCTTCCGGATCAAGCCGGACGCGCTGTACCAGCTGCAGATGCCGGTGATCGCTTTGATGGAAGTGCGCGGCTACCGGCACTTCGTGCTGGTGAAGGGCGCTTCGGCCGGGCGCGTGTTCATCGCCGATCCGGCGCTGGGCCACCGCGTGGTGTACGAAAAAGATTTCGTGAAAGGCTGGAACGGGGTGGTGCTCGCCGTGGTCGGCGACAAGCCCATGCTGGCCGATTCATTCTTGATGCGTGATCGTGGATCCCTGGCGCTCAAGCGCCGCATGGATGTGCTGGACCGCGCGACAACCCCTCCGCCAGTGCTCGAATTCGGGCTGATGCGCGCGGATTATCTTTGAAACGAGGTGCGCCATGAACACACGAACTCTCCCCCTCGCTTTGTTCGGGACCCTCGTGGGGATGGCGGCCTCGGCGCATGCCGAGGCCGCCCAGCCTTCCCAGGCCCCGCAGATCAAGCCGGTGCGGGTGGAAGTGGTCGATGAGGACACCCTCAGCCGCATCAGCGGCAAGTTCTATGGCGCCGACATGCTGGTCGGACTGCGGATCGAACTGCTGTCCAACTGGCGCACCGCCGAAGGCAACATGAGCGCGGCCGGCACGCTGCAGATCCAGCGCAACAGCGCTGGCGGTTTCGACGTGCAGGTCGATACGCGCAGCAATGCGCAGGCCGGCGGCGGCGCCGGTTCGGGCCTGAGCAACGGCTCGGCGGTCGGCGGCGACCAGATCTCGGTGAACGGCGTCGGCCAGGTGGTGCAGGTCGCCGGCGACGGCAACAAGTTCGCCAACCTGACCGCGATCAGCTTCGCGCCGCATGCCGGCGGCGGCAACTTCAACGGTCAGACCTCCAGCACCAGCAGCGCTGGCGGCATGATCGCCAGCGTGTCGTTCGAAGGCGGCGGCGCCAGGCTCGGACTCACCGCGCCCAGCGGCATGCTCAGCCAGAGCGTGGTGTCCGGCGCCAACGGCGGCATCATGCAGGCCGCCCGCGTCGCCGGCCAGGACCAGGTCGGCAGCAACACCATGCAGCTGCAGATGCAGACTGCCTCCATGCCCGCGCTGCAGCAGCAGCAGATGGGCGTGTACCAGGCGTTGGCCGGATTGAGCCAGCTGCCGCGTTGATTCTTGTCGAGCGGATGCAAAAAGACGCCGCCTGAAGGCCGGCGTCGCGGCGCTCTTTACTCCGGACATACACACAGGGACAGCCATGCTTCGGCACACGAGCCTCGCTTTCGCCATCGCCTTCGCGCTCAGCGTACCGGCCTACGCACAGGAAGCGGCCGGCGTCGACGCCTCGTCGACGGTCGCCAGCGACGTGCGCCGGCAGCTAGACCGTTTGGAGGCGCGCGTTTCGCAGCAGCAGTCGGAAATCGAGCGCTTGCGCGCGCAGGTCGAGTTCCTGGAGTTGGGGCTGCGCGGACGCGGCGTGAGCGATCCGCAAACCGCCGTCGCGCAGCAGGCGCCCCCGCAAGAATCGCAGACGCAGGATCCGCAACAGCCCGCGCCGGCGCCCGCCGATCCCAACGCCATGCAGCAAATCGGCCAGGAGCAGAAAGTCGACGACAGCGAGCGCCGCGAGCAGGAGAAGGCGCTGGTGGTGCAGGAGCATGCGCCGCTGTTCGAACGCAAGTTCACGGTCGACGTCGGCACCAACTACAGCTACTACGACCGCAGACAGCTGGCGTTGAGCGGCTTCCTCGCGCTGGATGCGATCTTCCTGGGCACGATCAACCTCGACCAGACCAAGGCCTCGGTGCTGACCACCGACATCACCGGCCGCTACGGCATCACCGACCGCATCAACCTGGAAGCGAACGTCCCTTACGTCTATCGCACCAGCCGCTTCGTCAGCGGCGGCGCCGGCGGCGCGTCCACGTCGATCAGCGAAGTGACCAAGAGCTCCAGCGGCCTGGGCGACGTCAGCGTCGCCGGTTACTACCAGCTGGTGAAGGAGTCGGCGCGCTGGCCCGACCTGGTCGCCAGCCTGCGCGTGCGTTCGCCCACCGGACGCGATCCGTTCGGCCTGAAGCTGATCGCGCCGGACGACAACAACAACAACCTCAACGTGCCCGAGGACTTGCCTACCGGCAGCGGCTTGTGGAGCGTAACCGCCAACGTATCGGCGCTGCGCACCTACGATCCGGTGATCCTGTTCGGCAACCTGGGCTATACCTACAACCTGCCGGGCAGCTTCGACGACATCTCCCCGGTGGTGGGGCAGGTGCAGCCGGCCAAGGTCAAGCTCGGCAATCCGTTCCAGCTCAGCGGCGGCCTGGCGATCGCTTTGAACGACCGCGCGGCGGTCAGCTTCAGCGTTGCCGCATCCGCGGCGGGCGCCACCCATATCAAGCCCGAAACCAGCGACGATTACAGCCGCGTCGCCGGCAGCTCGACCACGACCACCACGTTCAACGTCGGCGCCAGCTATCTGCTGCCGTCGGGCTGGTCGTTGAACGCGCAGATGGCCAATGGCCTGACGCCGGACGCGCCGAACTTCGTGATGTCGTTCCGCGCTTCGCGCGGGTTCTGAGCGCGTTTTCTGTCCGCGCCTCCTTTCGCCTGTCATCCCGAGCGTAGCGAAGGATCTGCTTCAACGACATAGCAGATCCCTCGCTGCGCTCGCGATGACAGCAAAAAAGATCAAGGGCTCGCGGCTGAAGCCGCTCCTACGAAAAGCCGCTCCCGCGAATCCTCGCCGCCGCTTACCGGGATGCGACGGCACGGTTCAGGGCATCGATCTTGCGGGTACGCCGATCGTCGTTCCCCCATTCCCGCCGCAATAGTTCCAAGTCGGCAGCGAGCGTGGCCGCCGCTTGCGATTTCCCGCTCCAGGCCCAACAGGCCGCACGCAGCGCGCTGACGTAGGCACGCTTGGCCGGGTCGCCATCGCCCGCCTGGGCGAGCGCGTACGCGCGCTCGGCGGTAGCGCATGCGGGATCCGCGCGCCCGGACAGGAGTTCGGCGCGGGCGAGCTCGCGCAGCGCAGGCAGCGCGAACGCGTTGTCAGGGCCCAGCGTGGCGTCGTAGGTGTCCAACGCTTGTCGCAGATGACGTTCCGCCGCGCCGTACTCGCCAAGATCCATCTCGGTCGCGCCCAACACGAGCAGCGAAGACGCGGTGCCATGGTGTCGCGGTCCGTACGCCGCTAAACGGATCCGCAAAGCTTCCTGCGCCAGCGGAAGCGCGGCTTCGGGGTGGTTCAATTCCAATTCGCAGTTCGCCAGGTTATTGGCCACCAGCGCGACCGAAGGATGCGCATCGCCGAACTTCGCGCG
This sequence comes from Luteimonas galliterrae, assembly GCF_023374055.1. Taxonomy (NCBI): domain Bacteria; kingdom Pseudomonadati; phylum Pseudomonadota; class Gammaproteobacteria; order Lysobacterales; family Lysobacteraceae; genus Luteimonas; species Luteimonas galliterrae. The sequence continues at coordinate 74,736 of NZ_JAMBEP010000005.1, forward strand.
CCGGTGCGCCAGCACCCGACGAAAACTTTCCGCGGCTTGCGCGAACCGGCGTTGCGCGTACTGCACCGAGCCCAGATCGTTGAGGGCGCCGATGGTGTCCGGGTGATCGGCGCCTTGCGCGGCTGTCCGGATCGCGATTTCCTCGCGCCGCAGCGCCTCGGCCTCCGATAGCGGACCCGTGTTGGAAAGCACCATCGCCAGCGTGTCGATGGCTTGCGCCAGATGCGGGTCGGTCTTGCCCGCGCTGCCGCGCACGGCGCGCAGCGTGTCGCGCGCCAGCCGCTGCGCGCGTGCGGCCTCGCCGCGCAGCATCCGCAGGCTCACGTAGCGCATGGCCGTGTCCTGGGCGCGCCGGTCCGCGGCGCCGAACAGGCGCAGCTGTTCGCGATAGGCCCGGGCATACGCCTGGTCGGCCTCGTCGAGGCGATTCAAGGCCTGCAGCGACAGGGCGCGCCGGTATTCGACCTCGGCCAGGGCGGCCTCCGCGTCGCGGTTCGCCGGCGCGGCGCCCGAACGCAAGGGCTCGAGCAGCGCCAGCACTTCCTGGTAACGGCCGAGTCCATGCAGGATCTGCGCACGATCGAGCTCGGCGGCGCGATGCAACGCGGGCCTGCGTAGATCGCGCGTCAGTCGCGACGCTTCCTCGGCAAGCGGCAGCGCTTCGGCATACAGCCCGAGGCCTTCCTGGGCGCCGGCCATCGCCGCGAGCAGTTCGGCGCGCACGGCCGGTTGCTGCGAAAACTGTCCGCGAATCCGCTCGGCGCCGCGCGCCAGCAACTCGCGCGCGGTGACTTGAGCGCCGTGCGATTTGTCCGGATCGGCCAGCTCGAATAGGCCGCTCATGAATTCGAGCACGGCACGCGATTTGGCGCTCTCTGCCACCGCCACGTCGCGCTGCAGGCGCGCCTGCTGGGCCTGCCACAGCGCGGCGCCCAAGCCCGCGCACAACGCCAGGACGGCGACCGCGGCCATGCCCGCGGCCACGGCGTGCCGCTGCAGGAAGCGCGCGGCGGCGTAGCGCCAGCCGCCGCGCCGGGCCGCGACCGGGCGACGCTGCAGCCAGGCGCGCAGGTCGCCGGCCATGTCCTGCACCGAGGCGTAGCGTTGCTCGGGTTCCTTGCGCAGCGCCTTCAGCACGATCGCGTCGAGATCGCCGCGCAGCTCCCGTTTCAGGCCCTGCGGCGTAAGCCGGCGTTGCGCGGCGCGGGCGGCGGCCGTGCCGTTGCCGTCGTTGTGCGTGACCGCCTGGCTGGGGCGGGTCGGTGTCTGTTCCAGCACGGCGCGCTCGTACGCCGATGGCGTCGTCTGGTCCAGCACGTACGGCCGGCGGCCGGTCAGCAGCTCGTACAGCAGCAGTCCCAGCGTGTAGACGTCGATGGCGGTGGTGACCGCGTCGCCGCGGATCTGTTCGGGCGCGGCGTATTCGGGCGTGAATGCGCGCAATACCGTCGCCTGTGCGTCCGGTGCATCGATCAGCTTGGCGATGCCGAAATCCAACAGCTTCACCATCCCGTCGCCGCGGACCAGGATGTTGGAGGGCTTCAGGTCGCGATGCACGATCAGGCGGGCATGCGCGTGCGACACGGCGGCGCAGGCGGTCAGGAACAGGTCCACGCGCTGGCGCAAATCGAGCCGTTGCTGTTCCGCGTAACGGCACAGGTCGGTGCCGTCGACGTACTCCAGCGCCAGCCAGGGCTTGCCGTCGTCGGTGACGCCGCCGTCCACCAGGCTGGCGATGTTCGGATGGTGCAGATCGGCCAGCATCTGCCGCTCGCTGCGAAAGCGCGCATGCAGTTCGGCGCTGTCCCAGACGCTGCGGACCAGCTTGATCGCGACCTGTTGCGCGTACTCGCCGTCCGCGCGCTCGGCCAGCCAGACCGCGCCCATGCCGCCGCGACCGATCCGCCGCAGCAGCCGGAAAGGTCCCAGCCGGCTGCCGGCCAAGGCCTGTTCGGCTTGGTTCTCGGCGTCGTCGGTCAGGCCGTTCAATTCCTGGGCCAGCATGTCGCGCGGCTTGAACGCAGTGTCCGCATCGGCTTCGAGCAAGGCCAGGACTTCCTGCGCGAGTCCGCGATCGCCGCCGCAGGCCGCGGCCAAACGCGAACGCCACTGCTCGCGTGGCAGATCCGCCAAACGATCGAACAGCTCCCTGATCCGCTGCCAACGATCTGCGTCCATCACCCGCCCCCGAGACCGCGAAGGGCGATTCTATGCGCGATCGTACGCGGCGCGCGGCTCGCAGTCAGGCGGCGCCGGCCTCGGATTCCGGCCGGCGCATGCCGTGTCGTTCCATCAGGCGGTACAGGGTGACCCGCGAGACGCCCAGGTCGCGCGCGGTGTCGATCAGACGGTGCCGGTTGCGGCGCAGCGCCTGTTGGATGGCGTTGCATTCGGCCGCGTTGCGCGCGTCTTCCAGCGTCTGCGGCAGCATGCTGGTGTGCTCGTCGGCCAGGTGCAGGTCTTCGGCGGTGATCAAGCGGCCGTCGGCCATCACCACGGCTTGGCGCACGCGATTGATCAGCTCGCGCACGTTGCCCGGCCACTCGTAGGTGTGCAGCGCGTGGATCGCGCAAGGCGAGAAACCGCGGATCACGCGCCGGCCTTCGCTGGCGTAGCGGCGCAGCGCGCTCTCGGCCAGGCGCACGATATCGTCGCCGCGTTGGCGCAGCGGCGGTTGTTCGAGGCGCAGCACGCACAGGCGGTGGTAGAGGTCGGCGCGGAAGCGGCCTTCTCCGATCAGTGCGCGCAAATCCTGGTGTGTCGCCGAAATGATGCGCACATCGACGCGGATAGATTCGTGCCCGCCGACGCGTTCGAAACAGCCTTCCTGCAGGAAGCGCAGCAACGAGGCCTGGCAATCCAGCGGCAGGTCGCCGATCTCGTCCAAAAACAGCGTACCGCGATGGGCATGTTCAATGCGGCCGATCTTGCGCTGCTGCGCGCCGGTGAAGGCGCCGCGTTCGTAGCCGAACAATTCAGACTGCACCAGGTTCTGCGCGATCGCGCCGCAGTTGATCGCAGCGAACGGCTGGTCGTGTCGCGAGGAATGGCGATGGATGGCCTGCGCGGCCAGTTCCTTGCCGGTGCCGGTTTCGCCGGCGATGAACACCGGTGCCTGGGTCAGCGCCGATTTGCGCAGCGCGCGATATAGCGCGCGCATCGGCGGGCATTCGCCGATCATGCCGTCGTTGGCGTCGCTGGGAGCGTCGTCGACCATGCGCGGCGACAGCGAGGCCATGCCGAAGGCGTGGCCGATCACCGTGCTCAGCACCATCTCGGGGCAGGGCAGGGTCACGTAGTCGTAGCAATAGTCGCGGATCAGTTGCCGGATCGGTTCCTGGGCCAGCTGGTCGGGCTGCACGCAGGCCACCCAGCCGGCGTTGCCGGCCGAGAGCATGGGAGCCAGGGCGGCCAGATCGCGTGCGTCGAAGCCGCCGCGCAAGTCGATCAGGGCGGCGAAGCGCATGCCGGCATGGCCACGCAGGATTTTCAGCACGGCCGACATGCTGTCCGCGCGGCGCAGGTTCCAGCCCAAGTTGGCCAAACCCTGCAGGGCCGGCGAGCCGTTGGTCGGCGCGCTGGCGAAATAGATCACGTCACGAGTCGCTTGCGCGCTCATCCACACTTCTCCCCGTACCCATTCCGCGTAGTCGTCGCGGATTGCTTCAATGCTGCTGGGTAGTAGGGTGAACGCGGGCGATGACGAAAACAGGACAACCGGCGGCCAGGAAGGGCCATTTTGGCCGGCACGGTTTTTGCTGGACGGACAGCCCGCTCCAAACCGTCATCCCGGCGCAAGCTAGGATCCAGCGCCTTGGCTCGTCTCTCCCTTAGCGACTGGGGAAGATTCGCTTTGCTCTGTGTAGAGCGAAGCTTGCTCCGCTGCCTTGGCTTGGGGTTTGTGGCGACCTGCAGGCCCTTCGGGCCGGGGTGTCGTCCGCTAAAACCGCGGCCGAGTGACTTTCTTTTTGTGGGGCCCAAAAAGAACAGTAACCAAAGAAAAAGGGCCTTTGGAAGGGATCCCGGCGAGGGGCTCCCCTGTGTTCTTGGCCACCGCTCGCCAGCCCTCGGGATTCCTCCGTCGCTTCGACATTCAGATTCGAGGCGATCGACCCGAACGCCTCCTTAGCGCAAATCCGCAAAAGCCGCGTCACCCATAGGCTGCGAATCAAAATCTAGTACCTGCGTAAGAAGGTCACCCACGACGAAAGCGGAGTTGCCCGTAAGGCTTTTCAGGTGCGACGAATCACTTAAGCTTCGGGCCCTTTCTTTGGTTACTTTCTTTGGGCCAGCAAAGAAAGTGACCCGCGCGCAGCGCGGAAGCTTTTTTCCATGGCGCGAGTCGTAGCGCGAGCCGCCAGGACGCGGGCCTGGATGACATGCCGCTCCTGCGGCATGCCCTTCGGGCCATCCGCTGCGCGGATGTTCGCTCCGGCATCCTGCCTGCGCAGTCCGGCCTTCGCCGGGATGACGGCTTAAGGGCAAGCGCCAGAGCAAGACGGGTCCCAGCGTTCGCTGGGATGACGGCATGAGAGCGCGAAAAGTAGCGGAGCAAGCTCCGCCCTACAGAGCAAGTGCAGCGGGCACGCCTCGCTCTACAAAGGCGGAGCAAGACAAGGCAGCGGGGCAAGCTCCGCTCTCGTAAAATGCCGGCATGAACGAACCGCTACCCACCGTCCGCCTGAAAAACGCCTGGCGCTCCAGCCATCCCTGGATCTTCCAGAAACTGGTCGACAAGCCGACGCAGCGGCCCAAGCCCGGCAGCCTGGTCGATGTGGTCGGCGTGGACGGGGAATGGATCGGCCGCGGCTTCTACAACGGCCACTCGCGGATCGCCGTCCGCATTCTCGAAACCGATCCCGACGTCGCCGTCGATGCCGATTGGTTCGCACGCAAGATCGCCGCCGCGGTCGGCCTGCGCCGCGACGTACTGAAACTCGACGAAATATCCGACGCCTGGCGCGTGGTGCACAGCGAAGGCGACGGCCTCAGCGGCCTGGTCGTGGACCGTTATGGCGACCTGCTGGTGGTCGAATTCTTCAGCGCCGGCATGTTCCGCTATCGCGAATGGATCTACGACGCGCTGAAACGGCAGTTTCCCGGCGCGCGCTTCTACAGCTTCGCCGAAGAGCATGTGCAGAAGCAGGAAAGCTTCGATTTCCGCGGCACCGAAGCGCCCGCGCCGAGCATCATCACCGAATACGGCGTCAAGTTCCGCGCCGATCCGGCCGGCGCGCATAAAACCGGCTTCTTCGCCGACCAGCGCGAAAACCGCGAGTGGCTGTCGCGCCAAGTCGCCGGCAAGCGCGTGCTGGATCTTTGCTGCAATACCGGCGGTTTCGGCGTGTACGCCAAGGTCCGCGGCGCCGAAGAAGTGGTCGGCGTGGACATCGACGAGGACGTGCTCGCCATCGCCAAGGGCAACGCCAAGTTGAACGATGTCCGCGTCCGCTTCGTGCAGGCGGATATCTTTCCGTGGCTGCGCGATGCCGGCAACGCCAAAGACCTGTACGACGTGGTGATCCTCGATCCGGCCAAGATGACCCGCGACCGCGAGCAGGTGATCCCCGCGCTGAAGAAATACCTCGACATGAACAAGCTCGCGCTGGGCGTGGTGAAGCCCGGCGGCCTGTTCGCCACGTTCTCCTGCACCGGCCTGGTCAGCGAGGAGCAGTTCCTCGACATGCTGCGCCGCGCGGCGTTCTACGCCAACCGCACCATCCAAGTGCTCAAGGTTTCAGGCGCCGGCGCGGATCATCCTTTTCTCGCCAATGTGCAGGAATCGCGCTATTTGAAGGCGGTGTTCTGTCGGGTGCTGGATTGACGGGGTGAAACGCTTGCGCCGGCGCTTGGGTGATGGCGGTGGCGGGCCAGGACCCGCCCTACAGACGCTGGCCTTGTGGGGCTTGGCTTGCCTGACGGGATGCGCGTCGATGCAACAGGACGAATGGATCCCCTTGTTCGACGGCGTCAGCACGCAAGGCTGGCATAACGTCGGCCGCGACACGCTCGATTCGCGTTGGCAGGCGATCGACGGCACGCTCGCGCTCACGGCCGGCGGCGGCGGCGACATCGCCACCGATGCCGAGTACGGCGATTTCGAACTCGAACTGGAATGGCAGGTGTCGCCCGGCGGCAACAGCGGGATTTTCTATCGCGCCGCCGATCGCGTCCCGGTATGGCGAACCGCGCCGGAGATGCAGGTGCTGGACGACGCGGCCGCCGAGGATCGCCACGACCCCAAGCATCGCGCCGGCAGCGTCTACGATGTGTACGCACCGTCGCAGCCGTCGGCGCGACCGGCGGGTGAGTTCAACCAGATGCGCATCGTCGCCCGCGGCGGGCGCGTCGAGCATTGGCTCAACGGTAAACTCGCCGCGCGCTACGACCTGGACAGCGACGATTGGAAAAGGCGCGTCGCCGCCAGCAAGTTCGCCGCCTATCCGGACTTCGCCGTATCGCGTCGGGGCCATATCGCGTTGCAGGACCATGGCGATCCGGTGCGTTTCCGCAATATCCGCATCCGGCCGCTGGATTAGCCTGGCGGCCTCTCGCTTTTCGTAGGAGCGGCTTTAGCCGCGAGCTTTTTTACGCGCCTGCACAGGATTAAAAGCTCGCGGCTAAAGCCGCTCCTACGAAAGGCCGAGGGAGGCCGGCCGCTCGCAGCCCGTGAGACCGCCCCGGCTACACTATCGGCATGCCCGGAACCTCCTTTCTGCTAATCCTCCTGCTGGTTGCGGCGGCGGTCGCCATCGTCATGTTGGCCCTGCTGCTGCTGCGCAAGCCCGAACAGGCGCTCGAGCGGGCGCTGCGCGACGAGCACCGCGAGGGCCGCGGCGAGTTGCGGCAGCAATTGGACAGCCTGTCGGCGGCCCAGGAACAGCGCATCGAGGGCTTCGGCGCCCGCCTCACGGAAATGAGCGTCCGCACCGATACGCGCCTGGACGAATTGCGCGCCGCGCTCACCGAGGACGCGCGCAAGTCGCGCAGCGAAAGCGCCGACACCCAACAGCGTTTCACCGACGCCTTGAACCTGCGCCTGAACGAGCTTACCCAGCGAAACGAGCAGCGCCTCGGCGAAATGCGGGCCACGCTCGAACAGCAGTTGCAGAAGTTGCAGGCCGACAACGCGCAAAAACTGGAACAGATGCGCGCAACGGTCGACGAGAAGCTGCAATCCACGCTGGAAACGCGGCTGGGCGCTTCGTTCAAGCTGGTATCGGAACGCCTCGAGCAGGTGCAGCGCGGCCTGGGCGAGATGCAGCAGCTGGCCACCGGCGTCGGCGATCTCAAGCGCATGCTGACCAACGTCAAGACCCGCGGCACGTTCGGCGAAGTGCAGCTCGGTGCATTGCTCGAACAAGTACTGACTATCGAGCAGTACGAGACCAATTGCATCACCGTGCCGGGCAGCAGCGAGCGCGTCGAATTCGCGATCAAGCTTCCCGGCACGCAGGGCGACCAGCCGATCCGGCTGCCGATCGACGCCAAGTTCCCGCGCGAGGATTACGAGCGCCTGATGGACGCGCAGGACAGGGTCGACGTGGAGGCGGTGGCGGCTTCGTCCGCGGCGTTGGAGCGGCAAGTGCGGGTCGAGGCCAAGCGCATCCGCGACAAATACCTGGCGCCGCCGCATACCACCGATTTCGCGCTGCTGTTCTTGCCGACCGAAGGCCTGTACGCCGAAGTGCTGCGCCGACCCGGATTGTTCGACGGATTGCAGCGCGAATTCAGGGTCACGCTGGTCGGGCCGACGACGTTGTTGGCATTGCTCAACAGCCTGCAGATGGGATTCCGCACGCTGGCCATCGAGAAGCGCTCCAGCGAGGTCTGGCAGTTGCTCGGCGCGGTGAAGGCGGAGTTCGGCAAGTTCGCCGGGATACTCGAGAAGGCGCACGGCCAGCTGGATACCGTGCAGAACAGCCTCAAGCAGGCGGGCGTGCGCACGCGTGCGATCGAACGGCAGTTGAAGGGCGTGGAGACGCTGCCGGGCGCGGAAGCGCAACGCATGCTCGGCGATGCGGCGGACGACGAAGCTGAGTAGCGCGTTTGTTTCGCTCTTAAGCCGTCATTCCCGCGAAGGCGGGAATCCAGTGACTTTGATGTCACCACCAGATCGCTTCGAAGCCATCTGTAGTATCGCGCGCCCTCACCCAACCCTCTCCCGCAAGCGGGAGAGGGCCAAAGCAAAGTCGCTGGATTCCCGCCTTCGCGGGAATGACGGCTTAAAGCAGGGCCGGCTCAGTTGATGTCGAAATTCGCATCCGTCGGCATGATCGGCATCGCATCGGCCGGCACGCTGGGGTTGTCTTCTTCTTCGCGCAGGTAATCGGGCAGGTCGTCCTGCTTCTCGCGGTTGCGGTCGCCGAAGATCTGGTAGTTGCGGCGCTGGGTCCAGCCGTCGCGGAACAGGGCGTATTCGTCGGTGGCGCCGTCGCGCAGGCTGTCCAGCGGCAGCAGTTGCGCGCGCACGTCGACCAGCTGCAAACCTTGGGTGAAGACGCGCACCTTGTCCTCTTCGATCTGGCGGATCGGCGACAGCGGCGCGTCGCCGATCAGGCCGAAGGTGTCGCGCACCGTGCGCGGGCCGAACAGCGGCAGTTCCACGTAGCGCGAACGCTTCCAGCCCCACACGCCGAGCGTCTGGCCGAAATCCTCGCTCTTGTTGGGGAGCTTGGCGTCGCTGGCCGGGTCGAAGATGCCGCCGATGCCCAGCGTCGTGTTGAGCGCGAAACGCCCCAGCGATTGCGCCGCCTGCTTGGGCTTGCCCTGCAGCAGCGCGTTCAACGCGCTGACCGGCTGGCCCAAATTGTTGAAGAAGTTGGTGACGCCCAACCGGATCGGCCGCGGCACGGCTTTGACGTAGGCGCGGGCCAAGGGCTTGGCGACCACGCGATCGACGCCGTTGTTGAACTTGTGCACGCGCCGGTTGAATTTTTCCCACGGATCGTAAGCCGAGGTCGACTCAACGCCGGGCGGCAGGGTGGGGTCGGCGACCGGATCGTATTGGGACGCGCCGTAGAGCGCGTTGTAATCCTGCTCGGCAGCGGTCGGGGCCTCGCTCGCCGGCGGCGTTTGCGGTGCGGCTTGCGTCTGCGCGCCCGCTTGGTCCGCGGCGACGGGCGCCGCGGGCGTCTGATCGGCAGGCGCAGACGATTGCGCCCACGCGTGGGAGGACAGCGTGAGCGCAAGGGACAGCGCCAGAGGGAGGATTAATGGACGCATCGGTTCACTATACCGGAGGCGGAGCCGCGTGGCGCGGGTCCAGGGTAGTCAGGCTTCGAAGGACAGGTCGGGCGCCAGCCGGTACGCGGCCCGCAGCTCGGCCAGGCCGGGCGGATCGCCGTCCAAGTGCAGGGCGTAGCCGCGACGTGCGGCCAGTTCGGTCAGCAGGGCCAGTCCGGCGCTGTCGACGTGGCTCACCGCGCGCAGGTCCAGTCGGCCGGCCTGGCCGATCGCAGCCGATGCGGCCGGCCACAGCGCGGCCATGGCGGGGCGATCGAGCGCCCCGGCGAAGGCGAGCGCGTCGCCGTCCACGCTCAGGCGGGCGTCACTTTGTGGCATCGGCCTGCATGCTGCCGGCTTTCAGTTCGGCGGCGACCTGGGCGATCGACTTCTGCGACAGCGGCGTGTCGAATTGGCTGCGGAAGGTCTGCACGTAGGACACGCCTTCGACCATTACGTCGAAGACCTTCCACTGTCCGCCGACCTGGCGCATCAGATAGTCGACCGGCACCGGCTCGGCGCCGGGGCGCAGGAACTCGCTGGACACGCGCACGCCGCGCCCGCCCGGCAAGGCCGTTTCCGACTTCACGCGCACTTTCAGCTGGGTGTTGAAATCCAGCAGTGCGGTGCCGTAGCGCTGCATCAGGTTTTCGGCCAATGCGTCGGAAAACAGTTTGACGTCGGCATCGGATGCGCCGCGTCCGTGGCGGCCCAGCACCAGTCGGCCGGAATAGTCGCGGTCGAACATCTGGTTGAATTCGCTGGTCATGAACTGGCGCAGCGCTGCGCGGTTCTGGGTGAACTCGGCGCGGCGGTCCTCGAGCGTGGTCAGGATGCGGGTGCTGTTGGTCAGCACGATCTGGCTGGGCGAATTCTGCCGCGCGGTCGTGGTGGCCTGCTGCGCCTGCGCCGCGACCGGAACGAAAGCGGCGACGGCCGCAGCGATCATGATCGAAAGAAGGGACTGCTTCATGGGGTTTCTTCCGTGGGAGTCTGCTGGGGAGTGGGTGCGGCTTGCGGCGGCGCCGCCGGCGCAGACTGCGGTGCCGCCTGCGCGCCGGCCGGAGGCTGGCCGCTGCCGCCTCCGAACATGTACTTGCCGACCAGTTGCATCAGGTCGACCGCGGATTGGGTGTAGGCGATTTCGTCGCCGGGCTTCAGCACTTCCGGATCGCCGCCGGGCTGCATGCCGATGTAGCTCTCGCCCAACAGGCCGCTGGTGAAGATGCCGGCCGAGGTGTCCGCGGGCAGATCCTTGTACCGGTTGTCGATGTCCAGGGTGACGATGGAGTCGAATTTGACCGGATCAAGCTGAATCTCGCCCACACTGCCGACGATCACGCCGCCGATCTTGACCGGCGCCGAGGGCCGCAGCTGGCCGATGGTGCCGAAGCGGGCCTTGAGCGGATAGGTGTCGCTGCCGCCGAAACCGAACTTGCCGTTGGTGGAAGCGATCGCCAGCACCAGCAGCGAGGCCAATGCCAGCAGCAGGAAGGCGCCGACCGCGAATTCGAGACGTGGACCACGGATGGCCATAGCGTTAACTCCGGAACAGCAAAGCGGAAAGTACGAAATTGAACATCAGCACCAGCAGCGAGGCGTTGACCACGGCGCGGGTGGTCGCGATCGAGGTGCCTTCGATGGTCGGCTCGGAATGGAAACCGACGTACGAGGCGACCAAGGCCGCGGTGCCGCCGAACACGGCCGCCTTCAGGAAGGCCTGGCCGAAGTCGTCGGCGAAATCCACGCTGTCCTTCAGCGTCTGCCAGAACGTGCCGGCATCCACGCCGATCACGTGCACGGCTTCGAAATAGCCGGCGCTGATCGCCAGGCTGCAGAAGAACGCGGTCAGCAGCGGCACGCACAGCACCGCCGCCCAGAAGCGCGGCGCGACGGCCTTGGCGATCGGATCGATGGCCATCAGCCCGAGCGCGGTGATCTGGTCGGTGGCGCGCATCAGCCCCAGTTCCGCGGCGATCGAAGAACCGGCGCGGCCGACGAACAGCAGCGCGGTCAGCACCGGCCCCAGCTCGCGGTACAGGCCCAGGCCGAGCAGCACGCTGACTTGGTTGGTGGCGCCGTAGGTTTCCAGCGCGCGGTAGCCCAGCAGCGTCACCGACAGGCCGACGAAGGCGCCGCCGGCGGCGACGATCGGCAGGCTGCGCGCGCCGATCTTGTAGATCTCGCGGACCAGTTCGCGCCAGAAGTCGCGGGTCGGTCTCGACGCGCGCAGCACCGACAGCGAGAACAGCCCGGCCTGGCCCAACGAGCGGACGGCGTTGAAGAAACTCATGCGGCTTGGGTCCTGGCCACGGCGTCGAAGGCGATCGGGCCGTCGGGTTCGCCGTTGAGGAATTGCTTCACCAGCGGATCGGCGCTGGCCTGCAATTGCGCCGGCGTGCCGGAGAAAACGATGCCGCCGTTGGCGATCACCACCGCATGGTCGGCCACGGGCATGGTTTCGTGCACGTGGTGGGTCACGATGATGCTGGTCAGGCCCAGGGTGTCGTTGAGGCGCTTGATCAGGCTCATGATCACGCCCGAGGCGATCGGATCCAGGCCGGTCAACGGTTCGTCGTAGATCATCAGCGGCGGATCCAGCGCCAGCGCGCGCGCCAGGGCCACGCGACGCGCCATGCCGCCGGACAGTTCGCGCGGAAACAGCTCGGCGGCGGCGCGCAAGCCGACCGCATGCAGTTTCATTTCTACCAGGCGGCGCAGCACCGGGCGCGGCAGATCGGTATGCGTCTGCAGCGGCAGGCCGACGTTCTCGGCCACGGTCAGGTCGGTGAGCAGGCCGTTGCCCTGCAGCAGCACGCCGACGCCCTTGCGCATTTCCAGCAGCGCCCTGGTCGTTTGCGGCACGGGTCGGCCGAATACCTCGACGGTGCCCGCGGCCGGCGCCAGTTCGCCGGTCAGCGCCGCCAGCAGCGTCGACTTGCCGCTGCCGCTGGGGCCGAGCACCGCGGTGATGCTGCCGCGCGGCACGTCCAGCGAGATATCGCGCAGCACGGCGCGGCCGCCGCGGTCGAGGCGGACGTCGGCAAGGCGGACGATGGGCGTGTCGGCGGTCATTCGGTGGGAGCGATCTTTATCTAAGGATCGGGCGCGCGAGGCGCAAAGGGGCGCAGCTTGGCGTCCGGCGGCTGAACAGGGTCATAGCGGTGGCATTGTCGCGCAGTCCGTAGCCCGGCGGGGCGCAGTCGCCGTAGCCCGGGTAAGCGAAGCGCACCCGGGGCAAGTCGCGAGGGGGTCCCGGGTGCGCTTCGCTTACCCGGGCTACGGTGGCCTGATCGGTTTAAGAATTCTTTGGGCCGATCCCGGTCTCGGCGTGCGCGACCGCGCTGCGGCAAGATAACGCATGTCTTTGCGCGCCGATTTCCGCCTCTACCACTCCAATGCCCTGGACGTGCTGGCGGGCCTGTTGGCCCGGCAGGTCGCGGCGTTGCCGGTCGACGGCGATTGGCTGCGGCCGGACATCGTGCTGGTGCCGCAGCATTCGATGCGCCGCTGGCTGCAGCAGACTCTGGCCGAGCACAGCGGCATCTGCGCCAACTTGATCTTCCTCACGCCGGGCGAGTTCGTGGACCTGGCGTTGGACGCGAATCTCGAGCCGTCCGCGGACAGCGACCGCCTCACCGCCGACACCTTGCGCTGGCATCTGCTGCGCGAATTGCGCACCGCGCCGCCGGATGCGTTGCGCGGATTCGCCGCCGATCCCGATCCGCTCAAGCGCTGGTCGTTGGCCAATGCGCTCGCTTCCACCTACGAGCGTTACCAAACCTGGCGCCGCCCGTGGTTGCTGGCCTGGGAGCGCGCGCCGGGCCAGGACTGGCAGGCCGAACTGTGGCGCCGGATCGCGCGCGGCCGCCGCCATCGCGCGCGCCGCATCGACGACTACCTGCGCCAAGTGAGCGAACCGCGCGGGCTGCCGCCGCGGCTGTTCGTGTTCGCCTGCCAGAACCTGGCGCCCGATGCGCTGCAGGTCATCGCCAGCCAGGCGCGCGCGGGCGAGCAGCATTTCTATCTGCATACGCCATCGCGCGCGTTCTGGGGCGATCTGAACCGCTGGGCCTCGTACGCGCCGGCGCTGGACGACGATTTTCTCGGCGGCGACGGCGGCATCGCGCCGAATCCGCTGCTCGCGGCCTGGGGCCAGGCCGGCCGCGATTTCATCGCTGGATTGGTGAGCGGCGAGTCGGTCGCGCCCGCTTTCGAGATCGCGCCGCACGCCGAACCCGATGCCGGCACCCTGCTCGGCCGCATGCAGCAGGACGTGCTGCACAACCGTCATCCGCTCGCCGGCGGCGCCGATGCCGTGTGGCCGCGCAGCGCGGTCCGCACCGACGACGCCAGCCTGCAATTCCACGGCTGCCACACCCGTTTGCGCGAAGTGCAGGTCCTGCACGACCAGCTGCGCGCGCTGCTCGAAGCGCCGGGCACGCCGGAAAAACCCGCGCTGCGCGCGCGCGACATCGCCGTGCTCGCGCCGGACATCGATGCGTACGCGCCGCACATCGAAGCGGTATTCGGCGGCGCGCTCGGCAGCGATCGCGAGATTCCGTACACGCTCGCCGATACCAGTCCGTTGGCGAACGCATCGCTGGCCGCGGCCTTCCTGCGCTTGCTGGAATTGCCGCTGCGGCCGCTCACCGCGAACGACGCGATCGATCTGCTCGCGGTGCCGGCGGTTGCGGCGCGTTTCGGCGTCGACCAGGACGACCGCGACACGCTGCAGACGCAACTGGAAGAAGCCGGCGCGCGCTGGGGCCTGGACGCGGCCGATCGCGCCCGCCACGGCGCGCCCGCCGACGGCGCCTACAGCCTCGAATTCGCGCTCGACCGCCTGTTGCTGGGCCATGCCTCGGGCGACGACGCCGACATCGGCGAAGTCGCGCCGTGGCCGGACTTGGAAGGCCGCGCGACCGATGCGCTCGACGGCCTGCTGCGCTTCGTCGCGCTGCTGCGCGACATCGCCGCGCGCCTGGCGCAACCGCATCCGCCGGCGGTTTGGGCGCGCGAACTCGATCGCCTGCTCGATGCCGCGTTCGACGCCGAGCGCGACAGCCCCGACGCCACCGCGTTGCGCCGCTTGCGCGAGGGCATCGCCGAATTCGCCGAGGGCGCGCGGCTGGCCGGTTACGACGCGCCGGTCGAACACGCCGTCGTGCTGGAGCAGGTGCGCGAGCGGCTCGCTCGCGGCGATGCGCGCGCTCCGTTCCTGTCCGGCGGCGTGTGCTTCGGCCTGATGGTGCCGATGCGGCTGATTCCGTTCCAAGTCGTCTGCCTGCTGGGCATGGACGAAGCCGCTTTCCCGGCGCGCGATGCGCGCGATCCGCTCGACCGCATCGTGCGCGATCTGGACACGCGCGAGCGCCGGGTCGGCGATCCGTCGCGGCGCGACGCCGACCGTTATCTGTTCTTGCAACTGTTCAGCAGCGCGGGCCGCGCGCTGTACCTGAGCTGGTGCGGAATCGATCCGCGCGACGGGAGCGAGCGCGAACCGTCCGCGACGGTGTCCGAGTTGCTCGATGCGGCGGTGCGCTATCACGCGCCGGACGAGGGCGATCGCGAGAGCGTGCGCCGCGCGCTCGTCGTGCGGCATGCGTTGCAGCCGTTTTCGCCGTCCGCGTTCGGCGCGCCGCTGGTCGACGAACGCGTGGTCGACGAGCGCGAGGGCGATCCGCGGCGCTTCAGTTTCGATGCGCGCTGGCACGAAGCCGCCGCCGAACGCGGCGACGGCAGCGACCTGCCCGCGTTCGCGCCGCTGCCGCTGCCGCGCGCGGCGCCTGCCGTCGAGCCGTTGTCGATAGATCGCCTGCGCAGCGCCTTGATGCGGCCGCATGCGGCCTATCTGCAGGACAGCGTCGGCCTGCGCCTGCCGGAAGAAGAGGCGCCGCTGGCCGAACACGAACCGTTCGGCGAGCCCGATCCGCTATCGCGCTACCAACTGCGCCACGCCGCGTTCGCGGCCTGGCTGCGAACGGGCTCGCGTCCGGACGCGGGGGCGCTGCATGCGCGCCTGCTCGCGCGCGCGCTGGCCGCGCCCGGCGCGGACGGGCTCGCCAGCGTGGAGGCGACGCTCGACGAGATCGCGCCGTTCGCGCAGTGCGCATTGGCTGAAGGTTTCGGCATCGATTCGGAGTCGCTGCCGATCGCGTTGGCGACCCGCTCGCGCCTGTTGCAGGGCAGTTTGCGCGACGTGCAGAACGGCGGCGCGTTGCGCGTCGCGCTGAGTCCGGACGGCCGCCACGGCGGCCAGGCGCTGCGCCATGGCATCGACCGCTGGCTGGCGTCGCTGCACGGCTTGCCGCTGTACGAAATCGCGGTCGCCAATGGCGATAGCAGGCCATCGTTGCGCACGTATCCGCCGTTGCGGGAAGCGGACGCGATCGCCTGCCTGCAAGCGTTGATCGACCTGCGCGAAGCGGCGTTGCGCGAACCGCTGCCGTTCCTGCCGCGCAGCGGCTACACCTATTTCGGCCTGGCGCGAGAGAAAGGCCGCGACATCGCATTGGAAAAAGCCGCGGAGGGCTGGCGCGGCGGCGATCGCCAGTTCGGCGAAGCCGGTCCGGCGACGCGGCTGGCGCTGCGCGGCCGCGATCCCTTCATCGATGGCGACCTCGGCCAGCGCGAACGCTTCGTGCGCATCGCCGATGCGCTGTTCGGCGCGATGGAAAGCGATGCGCCGCTGGACGCGGAGGCCCTGCGATGAGCGCAGCCGCACTCGGCGCCGATTTGCGCCGCCGCAGCCTGCTCGAGGCCAGCGCCGGCACCGGCAAGACCTACGCGTTGGCCGGCATGTTCGCGCGCGCCGTGATCGTCGACCGCCTGCGCGTTCCGCAGATCCTCGCGGTGACCTACACCATCGCGGCGACGCAGGAGCTGCATGCGCGCGTGCGGGTGCGGCTGCAGCAGGCCGCCGAACTCGCGGCGCAGTGGCGCGAAGGCGATCCCGCGCAACGCGACGGCGACGCTCCGGAAATCGCATTGCTGCGCGGCTTGATCCACGCCGCTTTGGATCCGGCGGCCGGCGACGGCGAATCGCTGCCGGCGCTGCGCCTGCGCCTGAACCGCGCGGTCCGCGACATGGATCTGGCCGCGATCGCCACCATCCACGGCTTCTGTCAGCGCCTGCTCGCCGAGCACGCGCTCGACGCCGGCCAACCGCTGATCGCGACCGAACTGCAACCGGACAACCGCGCATCGCGACTGGCGCTCGCCGTAGAGCTGTGGCGCGAGTTCAGCGTCGATGCGATCGGCAGCGACTTCCTGCGCCGCGCATTCGGCAGCCTTGGCCGACTGGCCGAAGCGATGATTCCGTTGCTCGCGCCCGAGCCGTTGTTGCCGTCGCGGCCCGCCTCGTTGCCGCAAGATCCGCGGCCGTCCTGCGATGCCGCTTGGCAGCACGTGCGCACCGCATTCGCCGAGCACGGCGAAACCGCGCATGCGGCGATCCTGGCGGCGATCGCCGACAAGACGCTGAGCAATGCGCAGTACAAACCGGACCATGCAGACAGCCTCTGGTCCTGGCTCGCCCAAGCCGCGAACGATCCGCGCGCGCCGTCGGCCGTGCACGCGAAATGCGAGAAATACACGCCCGAGGCGCTGGCCGCGGGCACCAGCAAGGCCGGACAAGGCCGCACGCCGCACTCGCCGTTGTTCGCGGCGATCGCGGATTGGCTGCGCGCGCACGCGCAGATCCCGCTGTGGCGCGAATCGATCGACCTCGACCGGATGCACGCGTTGCGCGATGCGGCGCGCAGGCGCGATGCCGCGCGCAAGGAAGCCTTCAACGTGCGCGCCTTCGACGATCTGGTCGACGGCGTCCACCGCGCGCTGGAAGCGCCGGAATCGCGCGCCAAACTGGTCGCGGCGCTGCATGCGCAGTTCCCGCTGGTGCTGGTCGACGAGTTCCAGGACACCGATGCGCGCCAATGGGCGATCTTCGACCGGATCTCGGAAAGCGGCGGCCTGGTCCTGGTCGGCGATCCGAAGCAAGCGATCTACCGCTTCCGCGGCGGCGATGTGCACGCCTATCTGCAGGCGCGCGGACGGGTGGATGACACGATGCGGCTGGAGCGCAATTTCCGCTCGCGACGCGTCGTGGTCCACGCGGTCGACGAGATGTTCGCGGCGCTGCCCGCCGGCGAGATGGGCGAAGGCATCGACTACGGCCGCATCGACGCGGCGCGGGACGGCGACGACGATCTGTTGATCGACGGCATGCCGGCGCCTGCGCTGGTGTTCCGCGCCGTGCCGCAAGCCGTCGACGCGAACGGCGCGGCGCGCGACTTGAAAACGCCCGAATCGATGGCAGTCGCGGCGCGGTTGTGCGCGCAAACGATCCGCGATCTGCTGCAAGCCGCAGCCGAAGGACGCGCCGTCCGCCGCGGCAAAGACGGCCGGCATCGCGCGCTGGAGCCGCGCGATTGCGCGGTGCTGGTGCGGCGCCACCAGGAGGCGCAGGCGGTGCGCGATGCGTTGTCCGCGCTCGGCGTGCCGGCGGTGGCGACCGGACGCCAGAGCCTGTTTTCGAGCGAGGCCGCGCAGGCGCTGCTGGCCTTGCTGCTGGCGCTCGCCGCGCCGGGCGACGAGCGCCGGCTGCGCGGCGCGCTGGCCTTGCCGCTATTCGGCCTGGACGCGCTCGCTTTGCGCGCGCTCGACGACGACGGCGAAAGTTTGCGGCGATGGCAGCGCCGGTTCGAACACTGGCGGCTGCGCTGGCAGCAGCACGGACCGCAGGCGATGCTGACCGACGTCGCCGCGCAATGCGCCGCCGCGGTGTTGGCGCTGAGCGACGGCGAGCGCCGCCTGACCCATCTGCTGCAGCTGGGCGAGATGATGCAGGAAGCCAGCGCCGCGCAGCTCGGCCCGCAGGGCCAGATCGATTGGCTGCGCGCGGTGATCGATCGCGCCGACGACGCCGACGAAGCGCAATGGCCGCGTTTGGAATCGGACGCGAGCCGGGTCCAGATCCTGACCCTGCACAAGGCCAAGGGACTCGAATTTCCGCTGGTATTCCTGCCGTTCGCCGGCATCGGGCGCAATCCGCCGCCCGGTCCCGATTTCGTCGCTTATCACGATGCGCAGGGCGTGCGCGTCCGCCAATGGAAAACGAAGCACGAGCACGGCGCGTTGCCGTGGCCGCAGGCGCGCCAGCTCGCTCAGCGCGAAGAGAACGAAGAAGACATGCGCCTGCTGTACGTCGGCTTGACCCGGGCGGTCGACGCTTTGTGGGTGTGCGGCGGCGCATTCGCCGGACAGGAGAAATCGTCGCTGTCTCGGCTGCTCGGCGGCGCGCTGCCGAGCGAAACTTTGCGCGCCGCGCTCGGCCACGAATTGGAGATCGATACGCGCCGCATCGACCTGGACGATCGTGCGCGGCTGCGTCTGGCGCCGGCCGCGCCTACGCCGCCGGCGCGCATTCCGCGCGGTCCGTTGCGCCGCGACTGGTGGATCCACAGCTTCAGCCAACTGCACCGGCAGCGCCCGCACGGCGCCGCCGCGCTGGTCGAGGAGACGCCGGCCGGCGACGAGCGGCCGACCGCGGCGCTGCCGGTCGCGCCGCGCGCTTTCGGCGGCGAACGTTTCGGCAACGCCTTGCACCACGCGTTGGAACACGCCGATTTCGCCGCCTGGCGCGATGCGGACGACGTGCCGGCGGGCCAGGCGGAAGGATTGCGCCGCGCGCTGCGCAGCCAGGGCTATCGCGAAGAGCAGGACATCGACGGCCTGCGCGAAATGGCGCCGCTCGTCGCCGCCACGTTGAACGCGACGCTGCCGGCGGCGGACGGCGAAATCGGGTTCCGCTTGTGCGAACTCGCGGCGACGGAGCGCATCGCCGAACTCGAATTCCATTTCGTGCTGAACGATGCCGCCGGCGAGGCGCTGCTGAGCTTGCTGCACGCGCACGGCCTGGTGCCCGGGCGCCGCGATTTCGGCGCATGGCCGCGGCTCAACGGGCTGATGAACGGCAAGATCGACCTGATCGCGCGCGCCGGCGAACGCGCCTACGTGATCGACTACAAATCGAACTTCCTGCCCGATTACGGCGAGGCTTCGCTGCGCGAGGCGATGGCCGCGCACGAATACGATCTGCAGGCGCTGCTGTACGCGGTCGCCGTGCATCGCTGGCTGCGTTTGCGGCTGGGCGAGGCCTATCGTTTCGATCGCCATTTCGGCGGCGTCCGTTATTTGTTCTGCCGCGGCATGGACGTCGCCGCGCCCGGCCGCGGCGTCGCGATTCCGGCGTTGCCGCGCGAGTTGATCGAAGCGGCGGACGCATTGTTGGCGAACGGGAGGCCGGCATGAGCGGACGGCGCCGGTACGAGCCCGCCGAGCGCGAAGGCCTGCGCGCGGTCGATCGCGCTTTCGCCGACGTGCTGCGCCGGCAGGACCGCGCGCGCGGCGCCGACCCCGACGAGCGCGTGCTGCAGGCGGCGATGCTCGCCTCGTTCGCGGTCGGCGAAGGCCACGCGGCGTTCGATCCGGCGCGGCCGCAGCTGTTGATCGACGACGGCCGCGAATGGCCGGATGCCGAGGCGTGGCGCGCGGCGTTGGCGTCGTCGCTGTGGGTCGACGCGCCGCAAGCCGAGGCCGCTGCGGATCCCGCCATGCCGCTGGTTTTGGAAGGCGGCCTGCTCTATCTGCGTCGCTACCGCGAATACGAACGGCGTTTGGCGGCGGGATTGCTGCGCCTCGCGCAGTCGGATTCCGCGCGGTCCGATTTGAGTCCGCTGACGCGTACGTTCGTCGCCTTGTTTCCGCAGGCGCGTTCGGGCGATTTGCAGGCGCGTGCGGCGGCGCTCGCGTTGGTGCGAAAGTTGTTGTTCGTCACCGGCGGTCCGGGCACGGGCAAGACCACGACCGTGGCGCGGTTGCTGGCGTTGTTGGTGGCGCAAGCGCACGTCGCCGGAGTCGAGACGCCGCGGATCGCCCTCGCCGCGCCCACCGGTCGCGCCGCGGACCGGATGGCGCAAAGTCTGGCGCGGGCGGTCGCTTCGATGCGCGCGGCCGGGATCGATCCGGTGCTGTGCGATGCGCTGCCGGGCGAGGCGCGCACCTTGCATCGCTTGCTCGGACCGATCGGCGATCGGCCGCGCTTCCGCCACGACCGCGACAACCCGCTGCCGTACGACGTCGTCGTGGTCGACGAAGCTTCGATGGTCGATCTGCCGCTGATGTGCAAGCTGGTCGAAGCGGTGCCCGACGGCGCGCGACTGATCCTGCTGGGCGATCGCGATCAGTTGCCGTCGGTGGAAGCGGGCGATGTGCTGGCGGCGATCGTCGATGCCGCGGGCGAGGACGATGCGCTCGCGGCCGCGGACGCCGCCGCGCTGGCGCCGTTGCTGGGCGCGCCGTCGCGTCGCGCGCCGCCGGCGAACGACGGCGAGGCCGCGCAGCGGCAGATGTCGCTGTTCGAGCGTCCCGCTTCGGCTGATTCGGCTGAGGCTGCGGCGCCCGCATCGTCGCCGCTGAGCGGGCATCGCGTGCAGTTGCGCCAAGGCTATCGGCAATCGCAGGCGCTGGAGTTGGCGCCGCTGGCGGAAGCCGCGCGCCTAGGCGACGGCGAGCGTGTGCTGGCACTGCTGCAAGGCGGTTTGCGCGGCGTCGCCTACCACGTGGGCGCGACCGACCCCTTGGCGACGTTCACGCGCGAGACCTTGTTGGCGCCATGGCGCGAATTGGCGACGCTCGCCGATCCCGCCGTCGCGCTGGAGCACGCCGCGCGCCAGCGCGTGCTGTGCGCGTTGCGCGACGGCGCGCAAGGCGCGGCGCGGCTCAACGCGCGGATCGAAGAAGCCCTGGCCGGCGCCCAGCGCGAAACCTATTTCCACGGACGCTTGCTGCTGATCGCCGAGAACAGCTATCGCCACGGCCTGTTCAACGGCGACATCGGCGTGTGCCTGCGCGATGCCGACGGCGCGGCGGTGGCCTGGTTCGGCGGCGCCGGCGTGCGCGGCTTCCATCCGGCCACGCTGCCGGCGCATACCGGCGCCTTCGCCGTCACCGTGCACAAGGCGCAAGGTTCCGAATTCGATACGGTCTGGCTGCAGATGCCTTCGGCGGATACGCGGGTGGCGTCGCGCGAGCTGATCTATACCGCGATCACGCGGGCGCGCAGCGCCTTGCACGTCTGCGCGGACGAATCCGTACTGCGCGCCGCGCTGTCGCGCCACGCCGCGCGCGTTTCGGGCCTGGCGGCGCGGTTGCGGCGCGAAATGTAGCCCGGGTGGAGCACAGCGATACCCGGGGTCGCCATCTCCAACAAGTGAGCATGTTTCTGCGGTATGGCGATCAAAAGCCCCGGGTATCGCTTCGCTCCGCCCGGGCTACGATCGGCGTCATTCGACCAGCGCTTCGTCCTCGTCGTCGCGCGTGCTTTCCACCGGTTCGGCCGGTTGCGCGGCGGGCTTCTTCTTGGCGCCCTTCACCACCTTGTCCAATTCGGCCGACATCACCGCCGCGGAAGCCTTGTCGGCCTCCATGCAACGGCCGCGCGCATCCGGGCACAGGATCTGCATGTAGTCGGCGTCGAAGTTCAGGCGTTCGACCAGGAAGTCGACGAAAGCGCGGATCTTGGGCGCGGTCACCTGGCCGCGCGGGAACACAGCGTTCAATTCGTATTCCGGCCCGGTCCAGCCAGCCAGTACGCGCCGCACGTAACCTTGTTCGGCATAGGCCTTGACCATGATGTCGCTGGCCAGCATCAGGCCCTCGCCGCATAGCAGCGCGCCGCGCACGCCGGCCGGGTCGTTGGCCACCATCACCGGATCGATGCGGTATTCGACCATGCGCTCGCCGTCGCTCAGCGGCCAGTAGTAATGGCCGTTGCGATGCATCTTCTGCATGCCCAACGTGCGGTGATGTTGCAGGTCGTCCGGATGCAGCGGCTCGCCGTGTCGTTCCAGATAGCCGGGGCTGGCGTACACCTGGGTGCGGAACACGGTCAGCTTGCGCGCGATCAGATTCGAATCGGGAAGATTGCCGACGCGCAGCGCGACGTCGATTTCCTTGTCGATCAGGTCCAGCGGTTCGTTGCTGAGCAGCATTTCCACGCGCACTTCGGGGTGGCGCGCATGGAACTCGCCCAACAACGGCGCGATGCGTTCGATGCCGAGCGAATAGGGGGCGGTGAGGCGCAACCAGCCGCGCGGGCCGCCCTGCAATTGGCCGACCGCGCTCTCGGCTTCGTCGAGTTCGCGGGCGATGCGTTGCGAATGTTCGTAGTAGATGTTGCCGGCTTCGGTGAGGCCGAGCTTGCGTGTCGTGCGATGCAGCAGTTGCGCGCCGAGGCGCGTTTCCAGTTCCTGCACTTTGCGGCTGACCGTGGTCTTGGGCAGGCGCAGGGTCTTGGCGGCAGCGATGAAACTGCCGTGCTCGACCACTTTGACGAAGATCAGGGTGTCGTTGAGATCGCGGGCCATGGGGGAAGGCCTCCAGAAGGTGGTGGGCCGATTGGCCCACCTCGGGGACAATTATTCCCCGATTCAGTGTCTAATCAAGTGGCGCTCGCGCGACTACTGTGTATCGCACCCCGATCCATAGCCGCCGCCATGCTGACCCCCGCCCAAGCCCGCCTCGCCTATCTGCCCACGGCCCTGACCGCGCAAGCGTTGTTGGTGGCTGTGGTTGCTGCCCTTTTGAATCAATGGTTTGCGCTTGACGCAAAGCACGCCTGGCTGGTGTCCGGCATCGTCTCCGTACCCGCTGCCATGTTCGTCATGCCAGCCACCGGTGCCCTGCTGGCCTGGCTCAGCCGCGACCACATCGTCCCATTCACGGGAGGAAAAATCCCGGGGGCGGGACAATGAAGGCGGCCCTGATTGTCCTGGGCGCCACGGGTGCCGTTGGCCATGGCGTGGTGCAGGCCGCACTGGACGGCGGCTGGCCGGTGATCGCCATCGCCCGCGACGTCGCTGCGCTGAACGCCTTGCGCCAGCGGCATGCCGGCGCCGACCTGGTCGCAATCAGCGCCTCGGTCGGCAGCGAAGCCGACGCGGCGCGGCTGGGCGAGGAATTGCGCGCGCTGGGCCGGCCGCTCGGCGGCGTGGTCGCGACCGTTTGCGGTGGCGGCAAGCGTGGCCGCCTGCTCGACCAGCCGGCCGACTTCCTGCGCCGTACGCTCGACGAAGACCTGCTGCCGCATCTGGCCGCCGCACGCCATCTGCTGCCGCTGCTGGCCGAATCCGACCGCGGCGGCGCCTACGTGCTGATCGGCGGTCCGGGCGGCGAGCATCCGTGGGCCGGCTACGGCCACGACTCGATCGCCGCCGCCGCGTTGCGCATGCTCGCCCGCGTGCTGCACGACGAGGCGCGGGCGTATCCGATCCGCGTGCAGCTGCTGGCGGTGGATTCGCCGTTGCAGACCGAAGCCAACCGCAAGCACGCATGCACGCAATGGCCGAACGCGCTATCGGTCGGCCGTCGCGCGCTGGCGCTGATCGAGCATTCGGCGGCCGTGCCCGCCCATGCCGTGGTGCGCTACGCCGCGTGGCCTGCGGCCGGATCGCTGGCGAACTCGCCCTGGTCCGACGACATCGACTTGCCGGCGACGGCGCCGACCGCAGAAGCGCTCCCGCCCGATGTCGAAAACGCGGTCGCTCAATCGACGAATACGCAAGGACCGGATAGCGACGCCGAGCTGCTGCCACCACGCTGTCTGCATGACGCGCGCACGCTGCTGCAGACGCTCGCCTCAGCCAAGCCGCGCTCGCACCAGACCTAGCGCCCACCTACCCCAGCTCACACCGAAAACCAATCAGGAACCTCCCCCCGATGAACGCTCCCAACAAATTCCAAGTCCGTTCGGGTACCCGATACTCGCTCGCGGCGCTCGCCCTGAGCGCTGTGATCGCGGCGGCCATCGCCGCGTGCAGCAGCCAGGCCGCGCCGGGCGAAGGCGCGGCGCCGCCCGCGCCCGAAGTCAGCGTCGCCACCGTGTTGTCCAAGCCGGTACGGCAGTGGGACGATTTCACCGGCCGCGTCAGCGCGGTGGAAACCGTCGAACTGCGTCCGCGCGTCAGCGGCTACGTCGAACGCGTCGCTTACAAGGAAGGCCAGGAAGTCAAGAAAGGCGACCTGTTGTTCGTGATCGACCAGCGCCGCTACCGCGCCGAACTCGCCCGCGCCCAGGCCAACCTGGAGCGCGCGCGCAGCGAAGCGCGGCTGGCCCAGACCCAGGATGCGCGCGCAGCGACCTTGCTCGAAGCCAAAGCGATCTCGCGCGAGGAATTCGACTCGCGCAAGGCCGCCACCGCGCAGGGCAACGCCGGCGTCAACGCGGCGCAAGCCGCGGTCGAAAGCGCGCAGCTGGACCTGCAGTTCACCCAGGTGCGTTCGCCGATCGACGGCCGCGCCGGCCGCGCGATGGTCACCGAAGGCAACCTGGCCCAGGCCGATTCGACGCTGCTGACCACGGTCGTGTCGCTGGATCCGGTGCACGTCTACTTCGAAAGCGACGAGCAGACCTACCTGCGCTACAACCAGCTCGCCCGCGACGGCGAGCGCGCCGCGGCCGGCAACCCGGTGCGAATCGGTCTGGCCAACGAGGAAGGCTATCCGCATACCGGCAAGCTCGACTTCACCGACAACCAAGTGGATTCGAACACCGGTACGATCCGCGCCCGCGCCGTGGTGCCCAACCCCGACCGCGTGTTCACGCCGGGCCTGTTCGCGCGCGTCCAGATCGAAGGCAGCGCGCAGTTCAAGGCCATGCTGATCGACGACAAGGCCGTGCTCACCGACCAGGACCGCAAGTACGTGTACGTACTGGGCCCGAAGAACACGGCGGTGCGCAAGGACGTGGTGCTCGGGCGCATGGTCGACGGCCTGCGCGTGGTCAACTCGGGCCTGGCGCCCGCCGATAAGGTGGTAGTGCACGGCGTGCAGAAGATCTTCTTCCCCGGCATGCCGGTGGCGCCGAAGCTGATCGCGATGGGCGCGCCCGCTCCGACGCAACAAGTCGCGATGAAGTGACGTGATCGAAGCCCTCTCCCGCCTGCGGGAGAGGGTTGGGTGAGGGCGCGCGACCTGACAGTCCGCGCCGAACCAAACAAGCAAGCCTGGCTGCGTCAGAAAACGCGGGCCAAGCCCACCGATTGCCTAAGGATTCCCCATGGACTTCTCAAAATTCTTCATCGACCGGCCGATCTTCGCCGCCGTGCTGTCGATCGTGATCTTCGCCGCCGGCCTGATCTCGATCCCGCTGCTGCCGATCGGCGAGTACCCGGAAGTGGTGCCGCCTTCCGTGGTCGTGCGCACGGTGTATCCGGGCGCGAATCCCAAAGTGATCGCCGAAACCGTGGCCACGCCGCTGGAGGAATCGATCCGCGGCGTCGAAGGCCTGATGTACATGAAGTCGGTCGCCAGTTCCGACGGCGTGCTGGCCACCACGGTCACCTTCCAGCCCGACGTCGACGCCGACGAGGCGACGGTGCGCGTGCAGAACCGGGTCAGCCAGGCGCTGGCGCGTTTGCCGGAGGACGTGCGCCGGCAGGGCGTGACCACGCAGAAGCAGTCGCCGGTGTTCCTGATGGTGGTGCACCTGGTGTCGCCGTCCGGCAAGTACGACACGCTGTACCTGCGCAACTACATGCGCCTGCACATCAAGGACCGGCTGGCCAGCATTCCCGGCGTCGGCGATGCGCAAGCGTTCGGCGGCGGCGATTACGCGATGCGGCTATGGCTGGATCCGGACAAGGTCGCCGCACGCGGCATGACCGCCGGCGATGTGGTGCGCGCGGTGCGCGAGCAGAACATCCAGGTCTCGGCCGGCCAGCTCGGCGCCGAGCCGATGGCGAACGGCAGCCAATTCCTGACCCCGATCAACGCCCGCGGCCGGCTGTCGACGCCCGAAGAGTTCGGCAACATCGTGCTCAAGAGCGGCGAAGGCGGCGAAGTGGTGCGCTTGTCCGATGTCGCGCGCGTGGAGCTCGCCGCCGGCGACTACACGATGCGCGCACGCCTGGACGGCCAGAATGCCGCCGCGATCGGCATCTTCCAGGCGCCGGGCGCGAACGCGCTGCAGATCCGCGACGAAGTGATCCGGCGCATGGACGAGGCCGCCAAGACCTTCCCGCCGGGCGTGGAGTACAAGTCGATCTACGACACCACGGTCTTCGTGCGCGATTCGATCAAGTCGGTGATCACCACGCTGCTGGAAGCGACGCTGCTGGTGGTGCTGGTCGTGATCCTGTTCCTGCAGACCTGGCGCGCCTCGATCATTCCGCTGATCGCGGTGCCGGTGTCGGTGGTGGGCACGTTCGCGGCGCTGTACCTGCTCGGATTCTCGATTAATACGCTCACCTTGTTCGGCCTGGTGCTGGCGATCGGCATCGTCGTCGACGACGCGATCGTGGTCGTCGAAAACGTCGAACGCCACATCGAGCACGGCGCCAGCCCGCTGGAAGCGGCGCACCTGGCGATGAAGGAAGTGTCCGGCCCGATCATCGCGATCGCGCTGGTGCTGTGCGCGGTATTCGTGCCGATGGCCTTCCTGAGCGGCGTGACCGGCCAGTTCTACAAGCAGTTCGCGGTGACGATCGCCATTTCCACGGTGATCTCGGCGATCAACTCGCTGACCCTGTCGCCGGCCTTGGCCGCGCGCCTGCTGAAGCCGCACGGCGCGCCGAAGGATGCGCCGACGCGCCTGATCGACCGCGCTTTCGGCTGGCTGTTCCGCCCGTTCAACCGCTTCTTCGGCACCAATGCGCAGCGTTACGAGCGCGGCGTGTCCAAGGCGCTGGGGCGCCGCGGCGCGGTGTTCGCGATCTACGCGGCGCTGCTGGTCGCCACCGGGCTGATGTTCCAGCTCGTGCCGCGCGGCTTCATCCCGGTGCAGGACAAGTCCTACATCATCGCCGGCATCAAGATGCCCGAGGGCGCTTCGATCGAACGCACCGATGCGGCGCTGAAGAAGATCGGGCAGATCGCGATGGGCATCGAGGGCACCCAGAACGACGTCGCCTTCCCCGGCTTCAATCCGCTGCAGTTCATCAACACGCCAAACTACGGCGTCACCTTCATCAACCTCAAGCCGTTCGGCGAGCGAACGCGCAGCGCGTCCGAGATCAATGCGGAACTGAGCGCCAAGCTCGCAGGCATCCAGGAAGGCTTCGCGTTCTCGCTGCTGCCGCCGCCGATCCAGGGCCTGGGCAACGGCTCGGGCTATGCCGCCTTCGTCGAAGACCGCGGCAACCTGGGCTACGGCGCGCTGCAGAGCGCGGTGCAGGGCATGCAGGGCGCGGGCGCGCAGACGCCGGGGTTGGGCTTCATCAACAGCAGCTACCAGGCCAACGTGCCTCAGCTGGACGCCGAGGTCGACAGGGTGAAGGCCAAGGCGCAGAACGTGCCCTTGACCGAGCTGTTCGACACGCTGCAGACCTATCTGGGTTCGGCCTACGTCAACGACTTCAACCTGTTCGGCCGCACCTGGCAGGTGATCGCGCAAGCCGACGGGCCGTACCGCGACAACGTCGAAGACATCGCCAACCTGCGCACCCGCAACGCCAACGGCGAGATGGTGCCGATCGGCAGCATGGTGAAGGTCACCCAGACCTACGGCCCCGACCCGGTGATCCGCTACAACGGCTATCCGGCTGCGGACCTGCTCGGCGAGGCGGACCCGACGATGCTGTCGTCGGCGCAAGCGATGGAGAAGATCCAGGAGCTGGCGAATCAGGTACTGCCCAACGGCATGGAGATCGAGTGGACCGACCTGAGCTACCAGCAGGCGACCCAGGGCAACGCGGCGCTGGTCGTGTTCCCGCTGGCGGTGCTGCTGGCCTTCTTGGTGCTGGCCGCGCTGTACGAAAGCTGGACGTTGCCGCTGGCGGTGATCCTGATCGTGCCGATGTGCATGCTCGCCGCGCTGATCGGCGTGGGCATGACCGGCGACAACAACGTGTTCGTGCAGGTCGGCCTGGTGGTGCTGATGGGCCTGGCGTGCAAGAACGCGATCCTGATCGTCGAATTCGCGCGCGAACTGGAAATGCAGGGCAAGAGCATCGTCGAAGCGGCGCTGGAAGCCTGCCGCCTGCGCCTGCGCCCGATCGTGATGACTTCGATCGCCTTCATCGCCGGCACCATCCCGCTGGTGTTCTCGCACGGCGCCGGCGCGGAAGTGCGCCAGGCCACGGGCATCACCGTGTTCTCCGGCATGCTCGGCGTCACCCTGTTCGGCCTGTTCCTGACGCCGGTGTTCTACGTCGCGCTGCGCAAGTTGGTCACGCGCGGCAAGGCCGCGACGCCGCCGGAAGCGCTGTACGGGGTGAACCATGCCTAATACCGTTCCGCAGATCCCCTCGCGCGAAGACATCCGCGAGGTCATGGCCGGCGAGGCGCATTCCGCGCCTCGCCGCAACGCGCCGACCGCCGGCGAGCATTTCGAGATCGTCGATGCCCTGTACCGTTTCGGCGCAGGGCAGGATTTGCGCGATCGCGGCTTGTTCGAATCGGCCTTCGCGGCCGACGCGACACTGGATTTCACCGGGCCGGCGCAGCGGCTGGGCGCGCGGATTCCGGTGTTTTCCGGGCGCCAGGCCATCGCCGACACCGTGTTCGCGAATATCGCGGCGCTCGACACGACCCATACCGTCACCAACCCGCGCGTGACCGCTTACGACGGCGACCGCGCCACCTTGTCCGCCCTGGTCGAAGCGCAGCACCTGCCGCGCGACGATCACAGCCGCCATCTGTTGCTGAAGAACCTCTACACCGCCGAACTGCGCAGGCAGGGCGACCGTTGGGTGATCCAGTCGTTGCGGATCGGCAATGTCTGGCTGACCGGCGATCCTTCCGTGCTGTTTCCGCAAGCCGCCGCGACGCGCAGCGATTCTTTGGAGAGTCCCCATGCATGACCTGAAACCGACCGCGCTCGCGATGCTGAAAACCGCGGCGCTCACGCTGGCGTTGGCCGCTTGCGCCGTCGGCCCCGATTTCGTGAAGCCGACCGTCGCCGCGCCCGAGCGATTCGCGCGCGCCGAAGCGGCCGCCACGCCCACCGCGGCCGACATCGCCCTGCGCGAAGCCGACGCCGAATTCTGGCGCGGCTTCGAAGATCCGCAGCTGACCTGGCTGGTGGAGGAATCGCTGGCCGCCAACCACGACCTGCGCATCGCGCTGTCGCGTTACGACCGCGCCAACGCGCTGCTGCGCGAAGCCAAGTTCGACCGTTTCCCCACCGTCACCGCCGATGCGCAGGCCAGCGACGCGCGCAGCAGCGCCGACCAGGCGCCGGGCGCCTCGCGCGCCGACCGCGACGGCGAAAGCTACAGCGCCGGCATTTCGGCGACTTGGGAACTGGACCTGTTCGGCCGCATCCGCCGCAACGTCGAGGCCAACCGCGCCGATGCCGCCGCCACTGCGGCGGATCTGGAGGCGCTGCAGGTGGCGATCGTCGGCGAAGTCGCCCGCACCTACATCGAGTTGCGCGGCCTGCAGGAACGGCTGCACGTGGCGCGCGAGAACACGGACAACCAGCGCGAGACGCTGCGCCTGGTGCAAGCGCGCCTGGACGCCGGCCGCGACACCGAATTCGACACGTCGCGCGCCCGTGCGCAGCTGGAAACCACGTCGGCGCGGATACCGGCGCTGGAAGCGCAGATCGCCGTATCGATGCACCGCCTGGGCGTGCTCAGCGGCAAAACGCCCGACGCGCTGATCGGCGAGTTGGACGCGCAGAAGCCGTTGCCCGCCCTGCCCGCGCGGCTGGACGCCGGTACGCCCGGCGAATTGCTGCGCCGCCGCCCGGACATCGCCGCCGCCGAGCACCGGCTGCACGCCGCCACCGCGCGCATCGGCGTGGCCACTGCCGATCTGTTCCCGCGCTTCACCCTGGGCGGCCTGATCGGCAGCCAGGCGATCGACAGCAGCGCGCTGTTCGAGCGCGACAGCGAAACGCGGCTGGTCGCGCTGGGCATCGACTGGTCGTTCCTGGACATCGGCCGCGTGCGCGCCCGCATCGCCGCTTCCGATGCCGATGCCGCCGGCGAACTGGCGCGCTACCAGCAGACCGTGCTGCTGGCGCTGGAGGACACCGAAAACGCGCTGGTGCGCTATGCCAAGGCGCGTGTCGAAGACGGCCACCTGGAACGCGCCGCTACCGACAGCGCGCGCGCCGCGCAACTGGCGCGGGTGCGGTACGAGGCCGGCGCGTCGGGATTGCTGGAAGTGCTCGATGCCGAACGCACGCGCCTGCAGGCGCAGGAAGCGTTCGCCGATGCCCGCACCCGCAGCGTGGTCGGCGCGGTAGGACTGTACAAAGCGCTGGCAGGCGGCTGGCCGCAGCGTCAGCCGCTGCGCGAGGATGTCGCCGATCTCTAGGCGCGATTTGGCCGGTTCATGCTTCGCGATTGCGTTTAGGAACCCGAACGAAGTGCGCGCATCGCGTATGAATGCGCGCATCTTCACCATGCTGCGACCGCGACTGTCCTAGTTTGCAGGCGATCGCAGAACGAAGGCGCAACGCGCCAGGCAGCATGGCCCACATGAATCTCCGTGGACGTCCTCCGCAATCCAGTGCCGCCCGCCAGCCGTTCGAGGAAGAGAGCGACTGGATGGATTACGAGCGGCATTTTCGACGCGTCTACCGTGAGGCGGTCTACTACTCCACCGGCCGCGGCTGGCCGGACTACGCGCCGGCCTACCGCTACGGCTACGAAAGCTACGGCCGCTTCGGCGGCCGACGCTTTGATGAGGTGGAAGCCCAGTTGGAACACGACTGGGACGCCGGCCGAGCCGAATCGCGCCTGGCCTGGGCCGAAGCGAGGGGCGCGATCCGCGACATCTGGCAGTTGATCGACCAGGACATCAGCGGCGAACGCGGCCGGTCGACCGATCGGCGGCAGTAGCGCGCACGCCGGAAGGCGCGGAATTCACCCGCACTGGACGGCCGCAGGGCTAGCTTGGAAAGCATGCCGAAAGGTGGAGGGCGCGCCATGAGTACGCTGCAGAAAGACCATATCCTCGGTACCGGAAGCGCTACCCTAGGCGGCGGCGTGCTCGGCGCGGTCGTCGGCGCGGTCGTCGGCGGCACGCCGGGGCTCACGCTGGGCGCGGTCGCGGGCGGCGCAGCGGGCGCGATCATCGGGCATCGCCTGTCCGAAGCGGCCGATCCGCGCGGCGACCTCGGCCACTACCAGCAGGTCTACCGCACCACGCCTTATTACGTCGAAGGCATGCGCTGGGAGGATTACGCACCGGCCTACCGTTACGGCCTGGACACCTACGCCACGCACGGCGGCCAGCCTTTCGCGATGGCGGCGCCGACGCTGGCCGAAGATTGGGGGCGCGTTCGCGGCGTCTCCCGCTTGAGCTGGGAACAGGCGCAGCCTGCGGTGGAGCACGCCTGGCGCGAGCTCGACGACAACCTGCGAGCGATGGGCCGCGTCGAATAGCGCAGCCGCAAGGCGATCCGGGGTTGCGATACGGGTGTCGCGCTACCATGTGCGTCTTCTCCCCCGCATTGCCGGAGCCGCCATGGCCTCTCACGACGATAGCAACGCGGTCAGCCGCGAACAGGCCGAGGATGCGGTGCGCATCCTGCTGCGCTGGGCCGGCGAAGACCCGGCGCGCGAGGGCCTGCTGGATACGCCCAAACGCGTGGTCGAGGCTTACGGCGACTGGTTCAGCGGCTACGCCGGCGACCCGCACGAATACCTCGCGCGCACGTTCGAGGAAGTGGCCGGCTACGACGAGATGATCGTGCTGCGCGACATCGAGTTCGAAAGCCATTGCGAGCACCACATGGCGCCGATCATCGGCAAGGCGCACGTCGGCTATCTGCCCGACGGCAAGGTGGTCGGCATCAGCAAGCTGGCGCGCGTGGTCGAGACCTATGCGCGCCGCTTCCAGGTGCAGGAGAAGATGACCGCCCAGATCGCCCACTGCATCCAGCAGGTGCTCAACCCGCGCGGCGTCGGCGTGGTGGTCGAAGCCACCCACGAATGCATGACCACGCGCGGCATCCACAAGCGCGGCGTCAGCATGGTCACCTCCAAGATGCTGGGCGGTTTCCGCGACGATGCGCGCACCCGCGCCGAGTTCCTGCGCTTCATCCGCGATAGCGGCTAGTTTTTTGCTTCCCCTCTCCCTTTACGGGAGAGGGACAGGCCCGAAGGGCCAGGGAGAGGGTTCGGCTTTTCAAGGTTCGGCCCGAATGTCGGAAGAAAATCTGCTCGACCATGCCAAACGCATGCGCACCATCCAAACGGATGCGGAAGCCCTGCTATGGCGCCATTTTCGGGGTAAGCGGTTTTCAGGGTTCAAGTTCAGACGACAGCAACCCATCGGGCCTTACATCGTCGATTTCGTATGCCTGCGTTGCCGCGTCGTGGTCGAAGCGGATGGCGGGCAGCATAGCGACGCCCTCGAGTACGACGCGGTGCGCACCGCATGGCTGGAAGCGCAGGGATTCCGCGTGCTTCGGTTCTGGAATAACGACATCCTGCAGCGTATCGAGGCTGTGCTGGATTCGGTCCTAAAGGCGCTGGAAAGTTCGCGCTAAGAGCCGGACCCTCTCCCTGGCCCTTTGGGCCTGTCCCTCTCCCGCAAGGGGAGAGGGAAAAGCATCGCGACCTCGGGTCGGCACTAGGTTTTATCCCTGGAAAACAAGGCCTAACCTCAGTCCGTAACCCGTTCACGGAGGCAGGGCCATGAGCAGCGACGGTAGCGACGGCGCAAGCGGGGTTGGCGGCGGCGGAGGCTCGAACGCTGCGGGCAACGACAACTCGACCGACGGTCTGGGCAACGCCGCCGAAGCGGCCGCCGATGCCTTGGGGCAAGCGGTCGATGCGGTCGCCGATGCCGTCACCGGCATGCTCGGTTCGGTCACCGATGCGGCCGGACTCAGCGATGCGATCGGCAACCTGGCCGACATGCTGGGCCTGGACGCGAAGGACCTGCAGGGCCTGGTCGGCGCCGCGTTCATGGGCGCCGTCACCGGCGGCCTGCCGGGTGCGGTGATGGGGGTGGTCAACGCCTTGGTCGGCGGCAGCTTGCAGGACGCCGCGCGCGATGCGGTGTCGTCCAACCTGCCGGCATCTATGCAGCCGCTGGCGAACATGGCCATCGATGCCTTCGCTGGCAAGATTCCCGGCGCATCCACCAGCAGCAACCTGCAAGGTGTGCTCGGCACGCTGGCGACCGGCGCACTGACCAACGGCCGCGTGCCGGGCCTCGGCGACATCGCTTCGGTCGCCCGCGAGATGCGCAGCCTGTCGAACGTGGCCAGCAGCGTAATGGACAGCGCGATGCGCGGCGATTTCGCCGACGCGGTCGATGCGGTATCGACTTTGGAAGGCAGCTTGAACCGCTCCTTCGCCGAAGCCAGCCGTATCTCCGCTGATGTCGCGTCGCAGTTCGGCCGCGGCAACGGCGTGTACGCCGACGGCGGCCATGGCGATTTCGGCGATGCGGTCGAGCGGCTGGCGGTGTCGACCGCGCAGTTGATGGCCCAGCGCTGACGACCCGCTTTTTGTAGGAGCGGCTTTAGCCGCGAGCTCTTTTCCGTACGTCCATGCATACGTGAAAGCGGCTATAGCCGCTCTTACGAAGAGCAAGAGCCCGCGGTCAGCATCCGCGCGATGCCTTTCGCTGCCTCGCGGCCTTCGTACACTGCGGTAACCACCAAGTCGGCGCCGCGCACGCCATCGCCGCCGGCGAACACGCGCGGGTTCGAAGTCTGGAACGGCAGCCCGCCTTCCACCCGGATGCGGCCGTTATCGTGCGAAGCGATACCGTGCGCGGTTAGCCAGTCCGGCGGATCGGGCTGGAAACCGAAAGCGATAATCACCACGTCGGCGGGCAGCTCGGATTCCGTGCCCGGCACGATTTCCGCGCGCTGGCGGCCGCGCGCGTCGGGATCGCCCAATCGCGTTTCGGCGACGCGCACGGCGGCGACGTCGCCATCGCCGAGCAAACCCAGCGGCTGCCGGTTGAACAGGAATTCCACGCCTTCTTCGCGTGCGTTCGCCACCTCGCGCGCCGAGCCGGGCATGTTCGCCTCGTCGCGCCGATAGACGCAGCGCACGCCGGCCGCGCCCAGCCGCACCGCGCTGCGCACGCAGTCCATGCCGGTGTCGCCGCCGCCGAGCACGACTACCTGCTTGCCGCGCAGATCGGGCAACGCAATTTCGTCTTCCCAGCCGGCGATCGGCCGGCCCTGCGGGTCGTTGCCCCAAACGATGCGCCCGTTCTGCACCAAGAAAGGCAGCGCCGGCAGCACGTTGCGCAGATCCTGCCCCGGCAGGCCGCCATCGGTGTAGCGGTAGCTGCCCAAGCCGAGGAAGACCGCATCGTAGTCGTCGAGCAGCGTACGGAACGCGATGTCGCGTCCGATCTCGACGCCGAGCTTGAACTCGACGCCCATGCCTTCCAGGATTTCGCGCCGTGCCGGCATCACCGAACGGTCGAGCTTGAAGCTGGGGATGCCGAACTGCAGCAAGCCGCCGATCGATTCGTAACGGTCGAACACCGTCGCGGCGACGCCGGAACGCGCGAGTCGATCCGCGCAGGCCAATCCGGCGGGCCCGGCGCCGACGACTGCGACGCGTTTGCCGGTCGGCTCGACCGCGGTCATGTCCGGCCGCCATCCGTCCGCAAGCGCGGCGTCGACGATGTATTTCTCGACCGCGCCGATGGTCACCGCGCCGAAGCCGTCGTTGAGCGTGCAGGCGCCTTCGCACAAACGGTCCTGCGGGCAGACGCGGCCGCAGATTTCCGGCAGCGGGTTGGTTTCGTGGCACAGCGCGGCCGCCTCGTGGATGCGGCCTTCGCGCGCCAGTTCCAGCCATTGCGGGATGTAGTTGTGCAGGGGGCAGCCCCACGAGCAGTAAGGATTGCCGCAGTCCAGGCAGCGTGCGGATTGGTGCTTGGCTTCCTCGGCGCCGAAACGGCCGTACAGTTCGCTCCAGTCGCCCTGCTTGCGCAGCGGCAGCGGCACGCGCTCGGGCATGCGGCGCGGGGTGTCGAGGAATTCGAAGGCGGTTTTCTTGCTCATGGGCTTGCCGTCCAAAGCAAGATCAAAAGCAAATCTCCCCTTGCCCCCTCTTTTTCAAAGAGGGGAACAGCAGAAACCAGCGAGTCCATGGCTTTCTCCCCCTTTGAAAAAGGGGGACACAGGGGGATTTGCTCTTGGCACGAATCCAACCTCATGCCGCGCGCCTCAGGTTGTCGGCCAGCGATTCCAGGCTCGCCGCCTTCGGCTTCACCAACCAGAACTTGCCCAGGAAATCTCGGAACTCGTCGGTGATCTTCTGCGCGAACGCGCTGCCGGCGAGTTGCGCGTGCGTTTCCAGCAGGTCCAGCAGGTGCGAGCGGTGGTGCTCGAAGCCTTCGCTGTTGATGCGCAGGATATCGATCAGTTCGTGGTTGTAGCGATCGACGAAATCGCGCTCCAGGTCGAGCACGTAGGCCATGCCGCCGGTGAAGCCGGCGCCGAAATTCAGGCCGGTGCGGCCGAGCACGGCGACCACGCCGCCGGTCATGTACTCGCAGCAGTGGTCGCCCGCGCCCTCCACGACCGCGGTCGCGCCGGAATTGCGCACCGCGAAACGTTCGCCGGCCTGGCCCGAGGCGTAAAGCTCGCCGCCGGTGGCGCCGTACAGGCAGGTGTTGCCCAGGATCGGCGTCTCGTGCGCGGCGTAGCGCGCGTTCGCCGGCGGGCGGATCACGATGCGCCCGCCGGCCATGCCCTTGCCGACGTAATCGTTGGCTTCGCCATGCAATTCCAACTGCAGGCCGCCGGCGAGGAAGGCGCCGAAGCTCTGTCCGGCGGTGCCGTCGAAACGCAGTTCGATCGGCGCATCGCCCATGCCGTGGTTGCCATGCGCGCGCGCGATGCGGCCGGACAGGCGCGCGCCGATGCTGCGATCGGTGTTGCGGATCGGGTATTCGAAACGGCCGCCGAGTTTGCGTTCGATCGCATCGGCGAGTTCGGTATCCAGGCGCATGGTCAAGCTATCGGGCTCGGCTACCAATGCTGGTGCACCACAGCTTCCGTCGCTCGCCGCAAATCCCCCTCGATCCCCCTTTTTCAAAGGGGGAGGAACAGCGGTGCGCGGACCGCTGCTGTTCTCCCTCCTTTGTAAAAGGAGGGCTGGGGAGGATTTACGCGCCGTCTCGACTGCCAGTAGAAGCGAGAGGTCGAGGTTGCGGTGTCCGGCGTATGCGCTCTCGATTTGTCGCAGCAAATCCACACGCCCGACCACCTCGCTCAACGTGCGCGCTCCCAACTGCGCCAGATAACCGCGCACCTCTTCCGCCAAACCGCGGAAGAAATTCTCGACACGTTCGGGCAATCCGGTGAAATGATCGGAGCGCAGGCGCTCGTCCTGCGTCGCCACGCCGGTCGCGCAATTGTTCAGATGGCAGATGCGCAGGTATTTGCAGCCCAGCGCGATCATCGGCGCGGTGCCGAAGCCGAAGCTCTCCGCGCCCAGCAGCGCCGCCTTGATCACGTCCAGCCCGGTTTTCATGCCGCCGTCGGCCTGCACGATCACGCGGTCGCGCAGATCGTTCGCCAGCAGCGCCTGACGCGCTTCGGACAGGCCCAGTTCCCACGGCGTGCCGGCGTAGCGGATCGACGACAGCGGGCTGGCGCCGGTGCCGCCGTCGTGGCCGGAAATGGTGATCAGGTCGGCGCCGGCTTTCGCTACGCCGGTCGCGATCGTGCCCACGCCCGCATGCGAAACCAATTTCACCGACACCAGCGCGTCGGGATTGACCTGTTTCAGATCGAAGATCAGCTGCGCCAGGTCTTCGATCGAATAGATGTCGTGGTGCGGCGGCGGCGAAATCAAACCGATGCCCGGGCGCGCGTAGCGCAAGCGTGCGATCAGTTCGTTGACCTTGTGGCCCGGCAGCTGGCCGCCCTCGCCCGGCTTGGCGCCCTGCGCCATCTTGATCTGCAGGACTTCGGCGTTGACCAGGTATTCCGGCGTCACGCCGAAGCGGCCCGACGCGATCTGCTTGATCTTGGAGACCTTGTCGCTGCGGTAACGCGCGGGGTCTTCGCCGCCTTCGCCCGAGTTGCTGCGGCCGCCAAGGCGGTTCATTGCGATCGCCAGCGCTTCGTGCGCTTCGGGCGACAGTGCGCCCAGGCTCATCGCGGCGGTGTCGAAGCGCTTGACGATCGCTTCGACCGGTTCGACCTGATCCAGCGGAATCGGCGCCGCGGCGGTGCGGAGAGACAACAGATCGCGCAGCGCCGCCGGCGGCCGCTGGTTCACGGTGTCCGCGTATTTTTGCCAGTCGCCGGCATCGCCGCTGCGCACCGCGCGCTGCAGCGACATCACCACATCCGGATTGAACTGGTGGTATTCGCCTTCCGGCGTGTACTGCAGCAGGCCGCCGATCTCCGGCAGCGCGGCGTTGTCCCAGCCGAGCGCGGCCAAATGCGCCGCCTCGGCCTGCAGCGCGTCGAAACCGGCGCCGCCGATGCGCGACGGCGTGCCGGTGAAGCAAAGGTCGACCACGTCGCGGTCCAGTCCGACGATCTCGAACAGTTGCGCGCCGCGATAACTGCCGATGGTGCTGATGCCCATCTTGGAAATGATCTTCAGCAGGCCTTTCTTGACGCCGCGCCGGTAACTGCGCCCGATCTGCGCCGGCTCTTGAGAGGCATATCCGCCTTGCTTGGTCTTCAGGATCCCGCGCACGCCCAGGTCGTGCAGCGTCTGATAGGCCAAGTACGGATATACGGCGGTCGCGCCGAAGCCGATCAGGCAGGCGAAATGGTGCGGATCGCGTGCGGTGCCGGTCTCCACGATCAGGTTCGCCGCGCAACGCAGGCCGGTGCGTACCAGATGCTGGTGCACGGCGCCGGTGGCCAGCAGCGCGTGCAGCATCAGGTGGCCGCGACGCGGGCGGCGGTCGCTCAGGATCAGCAGCAGGCGGCCATCGCGCGCAGCTGTTTCGGCTTCCGCGCAGACCCGTTGCAACGCGGCGCGCATGCCTTCGTCGGCGGTGAAATTCAGATCCACGTAACGATGCGATTCGTCGTACGGCGCCGTCGCCAGCAACTGCCGCAGCTTGCGCTGCGACAGCACCGGCGAATTCAGCAGCACGTGGTGCACGTTGTCCGGACCGTCGACGAACACATTGCCCTCGCGGCCCAGCTGCGTGGCCAGCGACATCACGCAATCCTCGCGCAGCGGATCGATCGGCGGATTGGTGACCTGGGCGAAGGCCTGGCGGAAGCGGTCGTACAACGGCCGCACGCGTTGCGACAGCGCCGCCATCGGCACGTCGTCGCCCATCGAGCCGATCGCTTCCTGCTCGGTTTCGGCCAGCGGCCGCAGCACCTGCTCGCGCTCTTCGCGGGTCAGCTGGAACAATTTCTGGAAGCCGGCGAGCGTGCCGTGGTCGAACGGCTCGGCGGCCAGGTTGGGATCGATCAGCTCGCTGTGCAGATAAGTCATGCCCTGCTTCAGCCAGCGCTTGTACGGCGCGCGCGAACGGTTGACCGCGTCGATCGCTTCGCTGTCCAACAGTTCACCGGTATGCAGATCGGCGGCGATCATCTGGCCCGGGCCCAGCTTGCCCTTCGCGGTCACCTCGCCGATCGGCAATTCCCACACGCCGGCTTCGGACGCGATCATGAAGTGGCGGTCGCGCGACAGCAGCCAGCGCGCCGGGCGCAGGCCGTTGCGGTCCAGCGTGCATGCGGCGTAGCGTCCGTCGAACACCACGATCCCCGCCGGCCCGTCCCACGGTTCGGTGTTGAGCGCGTAGTACTCGTAAAACGCGGCCAGATCGGCGTCCTTGTATTCCAACGATTGTGTCGCCGGCGGGATCAGGATCCGCATCGCCTTCAGCAGATCCATGCCGCCGGCCTGCAGCAGTTCCAGCATCGAATCCAGACTTTGCGAATCCGAGCCGTCGGTTTCGATCACCGGATCGAACTCGCGCGGATCCAGCGTGTCGGTGCGCCACTCGGCCGCGCGCGCCTGCGCCCAGCGGCGGTTGCCGGCGATGGTGTTGATCTCGCCGTTGTGCGCCAGCAACCGGAACGGTTGCGCCAGCGACCAGCGCGAGCTCGTGTTGGTCGAAAAGCGCTGATGGAACACGACCGCGCTGCTGGCCAGTTCCGCGCGCCGCAGATCGGGGAACAGCTGCGGCAGCCGCGACGGCAGCACCATGCCTTTGAAGCCGATGCTGCCGGCCGACAGGCTGACGATGTAGAAGCCCGGCACGCTGTCGCGCAATCGCTGTTCCGCGCGGCGGCGCGCCAGGTACAGCGCGCGCTGGAACGCGGCCGGCTCCGGACGCGCGCCATCCACGTCCAGCGCCGGCACCACGAACACCTGATCGATCCGCGGCAGCGAATGCCGCGCGCTCTTGCCGCAGGCATCGGCATCGACCGGCACTTCGCGCCAGCCGGCCACGGCCAGGCCGACCTCGCGCAACGTCTGCGCGAGACCCGCGCGCGCATGCGCGACGGCTTCGTCGTCGTGCGGCAGGAACACCAACCCCGCTGCGAATTGCGCGCCGAAGGCGATGCCGGCCTCGGCGGCCAGCGTGCGCAGGAACGCATCGGGTTGTTTGATCAGCAAACCGCAGCCGTCGCCGCTGAGGCCGTCGGCGGCGACGCCGCCACGGTGGGTCATGCGGCCCAATGCTTCCAGCGCCTGGTCGACCAGGGCGCGGCTCGGACGGTCGTCCAGCTGCGCGATCAGGCCAAAGCCGCAGCTGTCCCGCTCATCGCGGGAGTCGTACAAGCTGGCGTCGCGGGCATTGCGATCCATCCTGTCTCCGTTCGGCTGCGTGCTCGGTGAGAGCAATGCATGCTCGGCAAATAAGTGGCGACGGTGGGCTACGGTGCGCTCGCGCGCTCCGGCCTGCCTTTGCAAGGATGGTTCGACTAGAACACAATTTGTGCGTTGCGGCAATTCGTCCTGGTACGGATGGCGTAGCGCGGGTTTAATGCGTGATGCGGCCCGTTCTATAATTTACCCGGACATATTGACCGCATAATTAATCCGGGTATTATTTCCCGTCACCGATCGCCAGGACCTGCCCATGCAAGCCGCCCCCGATACCCGCTGCACGGCCTTTGCCGGACAGCACCGCATCGCCTCGGGTGAATTGCGCCATGTCGCGCTGGTCGCGCAACGGGCCTCCGCGGTGGCCAACGCACCGCCGGTACTGATCTTCGACGACCGCAGCAGCCAGCCGATCGACATCGACCTGCGCGGCACACCGGCCGATTTGCTCAAGCGGCTGGCCGAAGCTTCCGAAACGGGCGCACGCGCGCCGGATCCGGCCGTGGCGGAAGCGACGCCGCGCAAGGGCCCCGGACGTCCCAGACTCGGCGTGATCGCGCGCGAAGTCACGCTGCTGCCGCGGCACTGGCAGTGGCTGGCGACCCAGCCGGGCGGCGCCTCGGTGGCGCTGCGCAAGCTGGTCGAAGAGGCGCGCCGGGTCCATGCCGGCAGCGACCGCAAGCGCGAAGCGCAGGAATCGGCCTACCGTTTCATGTCGGCGCTGGCCGGGAACGAGCCGGGCTTCGAGGAAGCGGCCCGCGCCTTGTTCGCCGGCGACGCGGCCGCGTTCGAGGAGCGCATCGCGGCCTGGCCGGAGGACGTGCGCGAGCACTTGGCCATGCTCGCGGCCGACGCGCTGGCGTGATGGCGGCGCGGGTGCGCAGGCGTCATCATTGGCGCCTGCGTTGCGGGTTGCGGTCTTAAGGGTTGCGACTCGGAAAAAACAAAAGTCAAAAGCAAATCCCCCTTGCCCCCCTTTTTCAAAGGGGGAACGGCGAGAGCCCGCGCTGCATTTTGATGAGCGTTTTTGCCTTCTCCCCTTTGAAAAAGGGGGACACAGGGGATTTGCCGTTGGCGCGAAAGCAGGTCAATCGCGAAACCTACATTCATAGAGTCGGCATGAACGCACCCCTCGCTCCGCAAGTCCGCCAAGCCGCGCTGATCTTCATCTTCATCACGGTGCTGATCGACATCCTGGCGTTCGGCCTGATCATTCCGGTGCTGCCGCATCTGGTGCAGCAGTTCGTCGGCGGCGACATCGCCGAGGCTTCGCTGTGGGTCGGCGTGTTCGGCACGATGTTTGCGCTGATCCAGTTCGTGACCGCGCCGATCCAAGGCGCGCTGTCCGACCGTTATGGCCGGCGTCCGGTGATCCTGCTGTCGTGCCTGGGGCTGGGCTTGGATTTCATCTTCATGGCGCTGGCGCCGACACTGGCTTGGCTGTTCGTGGGGCGGATTATTTCGGCGATGACCTCGGCCAGCTTCACCACCGCCAACGCCTACATCGCGGACGTGACGCCGCCGGACAAGCGCGCGCAGGCATTCGGCATGATCGGCGCCGCATTCGGCCTGGGCTTCATCGTCGGCCCGGTGATCGGCGGCTGGCTCGGCGGCATCGATCTGCGCCTGCCGTTCTGGGGTGCGGCGGTGCTGGCGCTGTGCAATTTCGCCTACGGCTGGTTCGTGCTGCCCGAGTCGCTGGCGCCGGATAAGCGCACCTCGCGTTTCGACTGGTCGCATGCCAATCCGTTGGGCTCGCTGATGCTGTTGAAAAGCTATCCGCAGGTCTTCGGCCTGGCGGCGGTGGTGCTGCTGATCAACCTTGCGCATTACGTCTATCCCAGCGTGTTCGTGCTGTACGCCGATTACCGCTACCACTGGGGCCCGCAGGCCGTCGGCTGGGTGCTGGCGGTGGTGGGCGTGTTCAGCGTGATCGTCAACGCGCTGGTGGTGAAGCGCGTGGTCGGCGCTTTCGGCGAGCGGCGCACGCTGCTGATCGGGCTGATGTTCGGCACGGTCGGATTCGCGATCTACGGCTTGGCGCCGACCGGCACGTGGTTCCTGGTCGGCATTCCGGTCATGGCGATGTGGGCCTTGTCTATGCCGGCCACGCAGGCGCTGGTCACGCGCCAGGTCGGCGCGAGCGCGCAGGGGCGGGTGCAGGGCGCGTTGACCAGCCTGGTGAGTTTCGCGGGCATCATCGGTCCGGCGTTGTAC
Source organism: Luteimonas galliterrae (assembly GCF_023374055.1). Classification (NCBI taxonomy): domain Bacteria; kingdom Pseudomonadati; phylum Pseudomonadota; class Gammaproteobacteria; order Lysobacterales; family Lysobacteraceae; genus Luteimonas; species Luteimonas galliterrae. Next base: position 116,945 of record NZ_JAMBEP010000005.1, read on the forward strand.
ACCGGCGTGTTCGCGATGTTCATCGGCGAGCATGCGCCGCTGCATGCGCCCGGCGCGCCTTTCCTGTTGGCCTGCGCAATGCTGGTGGCGGCGGGTCTGGTGGCGTGGCGTTTCGCACGAACGCCGACCGAGGCCCACGCGGCTACCGACGCAGCCTGACGGCCCGTTTTTCTTTTCGGAACTGCTTTTGTAGGAGCGGCTTTAGCCGCGAGCTCTTTACTCACGCCACGGTGATCTGCGGGAAAAAAGCTCGCGGCTAAAGCCGCTCCTACAAAAAGCGGTCACCGAATATGCATCCCGGCATATGGCGCGGTCCACGATCATGGCGATAATCAGGCCACCCTCATGGAGAGACCGCCATGCGCCTGCCTCTGCTGATCGCCGTCGCGCTGCTCACCAGCGCCTGCAGCAACGTCGAAACCAAAGACACCACCGCCGAGGTGAACGCCAATCCCGCCTGCCTGGGCAGCGGTAGCCAGCCGGGCGCCGCGGAGGCGCCGTGGTGCAAGCGCGAGCTCAAAGCCGAAATCGTCACCGGCGGCGACAAGGGCGAGAAAATCGACTTCAACAAGAAAGACGACGATTGAAATCGCCGCGCATGAACGGTTCAGTAGCGCAGCAGGGCTGAACCGGTCCGATTGATGTCCGCATCACATCCGCACCGATAGTTTCGGTGCGGCGGCGGAGCGAATCCCCCAACTCTCCGTCGCTGAGGAGAGATGAGATGACCGGACAGAACCCCGAACGCACCTCGCCGACCATCCTCGACGAGAACGCCGAAAGCAGCTATTGGCGGCGCCAGTTCGACAAAGAGCCCTACTACACGTCGGGCGACCGCTACGACGATTTCGAAGCTGCGTACCGCGCCGGCTTCCTCGGCTACGACCGCTATCGTGGGCGCAGCTTCGAACAGGCCGAGCCCGAACTGCGCAACGAATGGGAACGCGGCAAGGGCGAAACACGGTTGACCTGGGAACGCGCCAAGCAGGCGGCGAAGGCGGCCTGGCACAGGATCGAGAACGCGATGCCCGGCGACGCGGACCGCGACGGCCGCTGAGCGCCATGCGAACGACGAGGAAGGAGGGCGGGCTTCGGCCCGTCCTTCTTTTTCGCGCCGTTGACGCGCGCAACCTGAAGCTCGGCCGATGAGCCCATCGCCGTCGGACGCTGCGAACTCGGCCAAGCGCGCTGCCAAACGCGCGGGCCTTCGCTATGTCAGCGATGCCGAACCCGGCATCGTTCGGCTGCGCGCCGGCAAAGGCTTCAAATACCGCGCCCCGAGCGGACGCGCAGTGCGCGACGCGAAAACGCTGGCGCGCATCCGCGCGCTGGCGATACCGCCGGCCTATACGCAGGTATGGATCTGCGCCACGCCGCGCGGCCACCTGCAGGCCACCGGCCGCGACGCGCGCGGCCGCAAGCAGTACCGCTATCACCCGCAATGGAGCCAAGTGCGCGGCTTCGGCAAGTACGACCGCATCGTGGCTTTCGGCAAGGCCTTGCCGAAATTGCGCCGCGCCGTGCGCCGGGACCTGAAGCGGCCCGGCTTCCCGCGCGAGAAGGTGCTGGCGATCGTGGTCGCAATGATGGCCGAAACGCTGCTGCGCGTAGGCAACAGCGCCTATGCGCGCGACAACGGATCGTTCGGGCTGACCACCCTGCGCGGCCGCCACATCGAGTTCCTCAGCGGCGGTCGCGCACGGCTGAGCTTCCGCGGCAAAAGCGGGCAGGCGCACGAAAGCGTGCTCGACAACGCGCGCCTGGTGAAGCTGGTGAAAGCCTGCCAGGAGCTGCCGGGGCAAGCGCTGTTCCAATACCTGGACGACGACGGCAAGCGGCAGCCGATCGATTCGGGCATGGTCAACGATTACCTGCGCGAAGCGATGGGCGAGGATTTCACGGCCAAGGATTTCCGTACCTGGGGAGGCACGCTGCTGGCTTTCCAGATATTCGCCGCGACGCCGTTGCCCGAGCCCAAGCGCGGCACTGCGCCGAGCGAAAAAGCGCTGGCGGCAGCGCAGAACGGGGTGATCGGCGAAGTCGCGCGGTCGCTGGGCAATACGGCCGCGGTGTGCCGCAAGGCTTATATCGACCCGGCGCTGTACGCAGGCTGGCGAGACGGCAGCCTGTTGCGCGCGACAGGCGCGGCCAAAGGCGCGCGGCAATGGGAGCAGGCCGCGCTCGGCTTCCTGCGGCGCGCGCATCGCGCCAACGGCAAGCGGCGATAGCGCAAAAAAACCCCGCCTCTCCGTTAGGGGAAGAGGCGGGGCCCGATCATGCACAGCTGAACACTATGCCGAATAAAAAACGTTGCCTGGGGCCGCTCAGCCTTCAGGCGGTGCGGTCTGCGATTGCGCCGGATCCTTCTTGTCCTCCGGCGGCTGGGACTCCATCGGCGGCGGCGTGTCGGCCGGTTCCGGCGACATGCCTTCGGTCGCAGGTGCAGGCTGGTCGGCGGGCGGCGTGGTGGTGTCGGCCGGCGGTGTCGTGGTATCGGCAGGCGGTGTGGTTTCCGCTGGCGGCGTAGTCTCGGCCGGCGGCGGCGTGGTATCCGCCGGAGTCGGCTCCTGCGGCTTGTTGCATGCCGCCAGCGACAAAGCGAAGGCCAGGGCGGCGAGAGGCAATGCGATGCGGGTCATGCGGACTCCTCGAAGTAAGTATGCCGCGAGCTTGCCGTCGCCCGCGTAGAGTTCCGTAAAAAATAGGCTAATAAAACGCAGCGGAAGGTTCGGCGTTCAGTTCGTGCGGCGATTGCGCTCAGCCGCAACGTACGGTCGCGACGTTATTCTCGGCGTCGACTTCGATATTCAAACGGTCTTCGCGGAAGTCCATCGTCACCGCTTCGCCGGGCTTGATCACGCGTACCGTCTGCGAGCCGCTGTCGCTCACGGCCTTGTCGATCAGGGTCTGGTCGGCGGGCTTGCCGACAGCCCATTGTGCGTTGGCGGCATCGCATCGCTTGGCGACATCGGCGGCCGGTGGTGGCGATGGGGTCGTTTCGGCGGCGGCGGGTGACGGCGTCGCAGTATCGGCGGCAGCAGGCGTTGGCGAACTGTTGCAGGCGGACAATGCGAGCGCGACGGCGAAGGACAGGGCGATACGGGTCATGGCGTGATCTCCGGAAAGGGCCGCAACAGCGCGCGGCCGGACGCGTGTGCGTGATGTTAACGGTCGCTGGGGCATACAGGGGTCAACGGTCGGCGATGCGGCGACGTCCCGGGAGAGCGGCATGGCGCACACGGTCACCTTCAACCTGCCCAGGCGCACGCTCGGGCGCGAGGACGTCGAGTTCGTGGTCGAAAAGGACGGCGTGCGTTTCGGCACGCTGCTGGTGTCCAAGGGCGCGGTCGAATGGCGGCCGACGAACAAGGTCTACCGGCGGCGGCTGCGCTGGGACCGCTTCGACCAGCTGATGCGCGAAAGCGGCCGCAAAGTGCGCGCCGGTTGACCAGCGAGCCTTTGGCGCCGCCTGCGAGCGCCTTTGTTTCTGTCCTTGCCCTGCAGAGTGGGACTTGCCCTGCTGCTCTTGCTCCGGCTCTGTAGAGCGGAGCTTGCTCTGCTGCACTTCGTTCTTAAGCCTTTCGCTCTTAAGCCGTTAAGCCGTTCGCTCTTATGCCGTCATCCCAGCGAACGCTGGGACCCATCTTGCTTGTGCGTTTGCCCTTAAGCCGTCATCCCGGCGAAGGCCGGACTGCGCAGGCAGGATGCCGGAGCGAACATCCGCGCAGCGGATGGCCCGAAGGGCATGCCGCAGGAGCGGCATGTCATCCAGGCCCGCGTCCTGGCCAGTGCGCTGCGACTCGCGCCATGGACAAAGGCTTCCGGGCTGCGCCGGGTCACTTTCTTTGTTGGCCCAAAGAAAGTAACCAAAGAAAGGGCCCGAAGCTCAAGTGATTCGTCACGCCTGAAAGTTCGCTGGCGGCCCAGTTTTCGTCGTGAGTGACCTTCTTACGCAGGTACTAGATTTTGATTCGCAGCCTATGGGTGACGCGGCTTTTGCGGAGTTGCGCTAAGGAGGCGTTCTGGTCGATCGCCTATCTCCGGAGCTTCGGAGGGCCTCAACCGCAGAAGCACCCCAGTTCGGCGATCAGTGAGGCGCACGCCCGGTTCCAGATACGAAACCGGCATGAAATCACCGCAGGCATGCCGAATGGCAGGGGTACCGCCGCCGCCGCCGCGGCACGATGCAGGGTTTCCGGCCACCAGGATCCCTGCATGTCACGTTCGCGTCTCGCCAGCCTTTCGCTCGCCGTCGCCATGGCGTTGTCGATGCCGCTACTCGTTCCGTCCGCCCGCGCCGAAGTGCCGGCGCCTGTCGACCAGGCCTATCCGGGCACCATCGCCATCGAAGTCGATGCCACCGACCTGGCGCAACGCATCTTCAAGATCCGCCAGACCGTGCCGGTGCAGGCCGGCGACCTGACTCTGCTCTTCCCGCAGTGGCTGCCGGGCAACCACAGCCCTTCGGGCCCGATCGACAAGCTCGCCGGCCTGAAGATCACCGGCAACGGCCAAGCGCTGGCGTGGAAACGCGATCCGCTCAACGTCTACGCCTTCCACGTCGACGTGCCTGCGGGCGTGCAGTCGCTGCAAGTGGATTACCAATACCTCACCCCGACCGACGGCCCGCAAGGCCGCGTGGTGATGACGCCGAACATGCTCAACTTGCAATGGAACGCGGTAGTGCTGTATCCGGCCGGCCATTACGCCAGCAAGATCGACTACCAGGCCTCGGTGAAATATCCGTCCGGCTTCCAGGCCGCTAGCGCGCTCGACGTCGAGCGCCGCGACGGCGATACCGTGCACTACAAGACAGTGCCGTTGGACGTCCTGGCCGATTCGCCCATCTACGCCGGCCGCTACTTCAAGACCATCGATCTGGCGCCCGGCGCCAAGGTGCCGGTGCGGCTCAACGTGGTCGCCGATGCGCCCAAGTTCCTCGAAACCAAGCCCGAGCACATCGAGCAGCACCGCGCCATGGTGCGCCAGGCGCTGAAGCTGTACGGCGCCCAGCATTACGACCACTACGATTTCCTGCTGTCGTTGTCCAAGCAATTGAGCGGCAACGGTCTGGAGCACCAGCGCTCCAGCGAGAACGGCCTGGACATCGAGTACTTCTCCGGGTGGGACGCCAAGACCAATAGCGACGACCTGCTCGCCCACGAATACACCCACTCCTGGAACGGCAAATTCCGCCGTCCGGCCGACCTGTGGACGCCCAACTACAACGTGCCGATGCAGGACAGCCTGCTCTGGGTTTACGAAGGGCAGACGCAGTACTGGGGCAACGTGCTGACAGGCCGTTCCGGCCTGCGCAGCCAGCAGGCTTCGCGCGATGCGCTTGCGTCGGTCGCGGCGACGTACGCCGACAATCGCCCCGGCCTGCAATGGCGCGCGGTGCAGGACACCACCAACGACCCGATCATCGCCCAGCGCCGGCCCAAGTCCTACCGCAACTACCAGATGAGCGAGGACTACTATTCCGCCGGCCAGATGATCTGGCTGGAAGCCGACGCCCGCATCCGCAAGCTCACCGGCAACAAGAAATCGCTGGACGATTTCGCGCGCGCCTTCTTCGGCGTCGACGACGGCGTGTGGAAAACGCAGAACACCTACACCTTCGACGACGTCGTCGCCACGCTCAACGGCGTGGTCGCCGACGACTGGGCCACGTTCCTGCGCGACCGCCTGGACGGCAAGACGCCGCTGACCGGCGGCATCGAAGCCAGCGGCTGGCGACTGGTCTACAAGGACGAGCCCAACGCCCTGGCCAAGGAGAACGCCAAGAACAACAGCCGCGGCGGCACCGATTTCACCTATTCGATCGGCTTTTCCGCCGACAAGGAAGGCAAGATCGGCGACGTGCGCTGGGACGGCCCCGCGTTCAATGCCGGCATCGGTTCGGGCATGACGGTGATCGCGGTCAACGACATCGAATACGGCAAGGAAGCGATGGAGGACGCGATCAAGGCCGCCAAGGACGACAAGGCGCCGATCCGGATCACGGTGAAGGAATTCGACCGGTTCCGTACGATTCCGGTCGACTACCACGGCGGGTTGCGATATCCGCACTTGGAGCGGATCGAGGGCAAGACGGATTATCTGACGCCGATTTTCTCCGCGCGCAAGTAATGGCCGCTGCGCACCCGCTTTTTCCTCTCCCCTTGTGGGACGAAGGAGCATGCTTGCGGATCAATGATTCGCATGCCCCTGAACGCCCTTGCGAATAGCAAGGGCCGAGGCGCGAGCGGAGCGAAGCGCGCTGTTGCTTTTTTGCGGTTGGATGGCGCGAAAAGCCGAACCCTCTCCCTGGCGCTTCGCGCCTGTCCCTCTCCCATAAAGGGAGAGGGAAAAGCAGCGGCCGCCGCCGCATAATCGGGCGACTTGGGGAAACGAATGACGACCACAAGCGTTCCGCAGCCATCGGCCGCCTTGCGCCGCAACCCCGGCATCGACGCGCTGCGCGGCCTGTCGATCCTGCTGGTGGTGATCCACCACGTGGCGCTGCGCATCCCGCTGGGCAAGACCGCGCTCGCCGATTTCGTGCCCAAGCGCGTGCTGAGCGGGCTCTCTTACTCCGGCTACGAAGCGGTATTCGTATTCTTCGTGATCTCCGGGTTCCTGATCGCTTCGCACACGCTGGCGCGCTGGGGTTCGCTGGCCGCGATCGATATCCGGTCGTTCTATGCGCGGCGCGCGGCGCGCATCCTGCCGTGTCTGCTGGCGCTGCTCGCGATCCTCGCGGCCATGCACGCGCTCGGCGTGCCGCAATACGTGATCGACAAGCCCGGACAATCGCTGGGCGGCGCGACGCTATCGGCGCTCGGGCTCTATCTGAACTGGTACGAAGGGCAGACCGGCTGGCTGCCCGGCGGCTGGGACGTGCTTTGGTCGTTGTCGATCGAGGAAGCGTTCTATCTCGGCTTTCCGCTGGTCTGCCTGCTGGTGCGCGATGCGCGGCTCCTTGCCTTGCTGCTCGTCGCGCTGGCGCTATCGCTGCCGATCGCGCGCGCAGCCTTGGACGGCAACGAAATCTGGCAGGAGAAGGCGTATCTGCCGGGCATGGCGGCGATCGCCACGGGCATCCTCGCGGCATTGTTCGCACGACGCACGCCAACGCCGAGGATCGCCGTTTGCGCGCGTATCGGCGGAGCCTGCGGATTGCTGATGGTTTGGTTCGCCGGGCGCGAACTGTGGAGCGCGATCGGCAACGGCTACATGCTGGTGCTCACCCTGTCCGCAGCCAGCCTGGTCGCCGGCTTGCATTGGCATCACGCGCATGCGCCCGCTGCGCCGATGCGCGGATTCGGCTGGCTGCGCTCTTTCGGCCGATTGAGTTACGAAATCTATTTGACCCACATGTTCGTGGTGTTCGGACTGGTCGGCGTATTCCGTGCGATGGGTGAGGACATGCGCAGCGGATTCTGGTGGTACTTGCCTGCGGCATTGTTGTGCTGGGCGCTGGGCGCACTGGTCGCGCGCTATTTCTCCGATCCTTGCGAGCGTGTGCTGCGGCGGCGTTGGTCGGCCGCGCCGAGCTCTCTCGCCTTGTCGTCCCGAACGCAGTGAGGGATCTGCTGTCCCCCCGCGACGCACGAGAACCAAGCAGATCCCTCACTGCGTTCGGGATGACAACGACGGCGGACCGCAGTTATTGGGTACCCATCCTGGCCTCGATCCGCCGGAACACCGCCAGTACGATCACGCACAAAAGCGAAGCGCCGATCGCCAGCACGTAATTGCCCAGCCCCGCAGCGATGCCGATCGCGGCCGCCATCAGCAGCGAGCTGGCCGTAGTGAGGCCGCGCACATGGTCGTCGTGCGAACTGCGCAGGATCGCGCCGGCGCCGACGAAGCCGACGGCGGCCACCACGGCTTCGATCAGGCGTACCGGGTCCACGCGCAACAATTCGCGGTACTGCTGGTCGGAGAAATGCTCGGCGATCACATCGCCCAGGCCGACGATCAGCGCCGCCGCACCGGCGATCAGCATATGCGTCCGCAACCCCGCGGCATGCTTGCCCAGTTCGCGTTCGATGCCGAGCACGCCGCCGAGCAGCATCGCCGCAGCGATGCGGACCAATATCCAAACGTCCTGGCCGAGGAACGATTCCATGCGATGCATCCGTGGGAGACGAGCGCATCGTGTAAGCCATCGGCGGTGCGGCCGGCGTGAAACGGCCGCCGTTAAGCACGATCACGGCCGGCGGCTAGCCGGCGCAGTGGCGATCCGCGACCTGCAGCGCCTCGTCGACGATCGACAAGCCGTCGCGCAAGGCCTGCTCGTCGATGATCAGCGGCGGCACGATATGCAGGCGATTGGAGACGACGAACGGCCACAGGCCGCGTTGTTTGCAGGCCGCCGCGAATTCCGCCATGGGCGCATCGGCGGGGCCGGACGCATTGAACGGCACCAGCGGCTCGCGCGTGGCGCGGTCGCGGACCAATTCGATCGCCCAGAACGCGCCCAGGCCGCGTACGTCGCCGATAGACGGATGCCGCGCCTGCATCGCGCGCAGCGCGGGCGCGATCACTTCTTCGCCCAGGCGGCGCGCGCGGACGATGAGGTTTTCTTCCTTGTAGATGCCGATGCACGCGACCGCCGCCGCGCAGGCCAAGGGATGGCCGGAATAGGTCAGCCCGCCCGGATACGCGCGGGTCGCGAAGCTGGCGGCGACCGCGTCGCTCACGATCACGCCGCCCAGCGGCACGTAGCCGGAGTTGACGCCTTTGGCGAACGTGATCAAGTCCGGCACCACGTTCCAGCGGTCGACGGCGAACCACTCGCCGCAGCGGCCGAAGCCGGTCATCACCTCGTCGGCGATCATCAAGATGCCGTGCGCGTCGCACAGCGCGCGCACGCCCTGCAGATAGCCGTCCGGCGGCACGAGGATGCCGTTGCCGCCGACCACGGTTTCCAGCAACACCGCGGCGATGGCGTGCGCGCCTTCGGCCATGACCGTATCGGCCAGATGCGCCAGCGCGCGTTCGCATTCCTCCTGCGCGCTGTCGGCATGGAACGCCGAACGGTATGGATACGGTCCCCAGAATCGGGCGATGCCGGGCGCGCCGGGTTCAGAAGGCCAGCGCCGCGGATCGCCGCTCGCGGCGAGCGCGCCAGCCGTCGCGCCGTGATAGCTGCGGTAGGCGGTCAGCACCTTGTGCCGGCCCGTGTGCAGGCGCGCCATGCGGATAGCGTTCTCCACCGCTTCGGCGCCGCCGTTGGTGAAGAACACCCGGTTCAAGTCGCCCGGAGCCAGTTCGGCGATCAGGCGCGCCGCTTCGCTGGTCGCTTCGTTGGCGTGATAGGGCGCCACCGTGCACAGTTTCTCGGCCTGCAAGCGGATTGCTGCGATCAGTTTCGGATGCTGGTGGCCGACGTTGACATTCACCAGCTGGCTGGAAAAGTCGAGCCAGCGCCGTCCGTCCTCGTCCCAGAAATACGCGCCTTCGGAACCCGCGATAACGATGGGCTCGAACGTGCCGTGGGCCGACCAGGAGTGCAGCACATGCTTGCGGTCGCTGCGGCGGGCGGCAGACGGCGCCGCATCGTCGCGGACGCTGTCGTCTATGGCGTCGCGCATCGGTTCGCGCACTCAGGGGATGAACGTCTGCTCGGGATCGTCGAAGGACTTGAACTCCAGCGCGTTGCCCGAGGGGTCAAACAGGAACATCGTCACGTGCTGCCCGGGTTTGCCCTTCAGGCGCAAGTGCGGCTCCTCGTGGAAGTCGACGCCGGCGGTTTTCAGGCGCATGGCCAGCGTCTCCCACGACTCGCGGTCCAGGTTCATCCCGAAATGCGGAACCGGAACGGCCTCGCCGTCGAAACGCCCGCTCTGCAACGGCGTGCCGTCGCCGGAGATGTGGGCGACCAGGTGATGGCCGAAGAAATCGAAGTCCTGGTAGCTCGTATCGCTGCGGCCTTGCGGGCATCCGATCACATCGCCATAGAAACGACGCGCCTCGTCGAGGTCGCGCACCGGAAAGGCGAGGTGGAACTGCGCGATCCTGTTCATGACGGCAGCGTTCACGACACCGCCCTCGGTTGTGGCGCATAAGCGTCGAAGATGTTCTGCCAGAACAGGTTCCACGCGGTGATGCTGCGCTCGTAGCCCTGGGCGAGTTCCGGCAGCACGCTGGAATCGTGCCGGAGGTAGTCGTCGATGGCCTGGCGGGTCAGCTCGCCATGCACGATGTCCTGTTCGCCGGTGTGGATCGTCCAGAATTCCCAATCGATGTAGTCTTCGCGTTCGCGCAGGTACGGATGCGCGCGCATGTGCTCGAACATCACCGACAGATAGGTCTGGCACAGGCATTCGCCGCCCATGCCGCGCAGCCCCACGCCGAAGGCCGGGCCGCGGTCGCGCAGTTCCCGGGTCAGGCCGCCGAGCACGTCGCGATTCGCGGGCAGGCGGCGTTCGAGGTCTTCAGGCGCCACACCGATGCTCGCGAGGAAGCGGTCGTACACCTCGGGATGCGCTTTGGCGGGATCGCCTTCGCCGAGCTCTTCGGCGAGGATTTCGCTCAGCAGGCTGCGCAATCCGCCGAATGGCAGCTTGGCCAGGAGCAGCGCCAGGTCGCTGATGTAGTCGATCGTGAAGAACCGGTACTGCGTGCAGATCTGCCGTAGCGCTTCGATGGGCAATCGCGGCAGCGCTTTCATCTTTTCCGCGGCGAGCGCCTCGGTCGCTTCCTTTGCGCTGTCGGCGAATCGCCAGAACGTCGGCCGGTCCCATGCGTCCGGCGGCATCGCGAAGGCGGGAAAATCGGGGGTTGCGGGCGCGTCTAGCGTTTTTTGTAATGACATGCGTCCAAGTTCGTATGCGGGCCGCGAAAATCGTAGCGCTGCTGTGCGGCATGGAAGTGACGAGGAAAACACACGGTAATGCTTACCGTGCGTTATCGTCACTTTAATGCGCGTTATCGACGAATGGGTTCACATAATGTTCACCGCTACGACGCGAATGTCGGCGAATCTTGCGCGTAAGCGCTCCCGCCGTCGGCGCGTTCAGCATCGTTGCGTCGCCGATTCGCGCATTCATCTACGTTACCGAAGGCGACGGTGCTTTAACGTTCGCGTTGTTGCGACGGCCTGAAGAAGAAGGATCGTTCGATCGATGGATGCCCCGCGCGCCACCGCTGCCAGCCCCGTCCGCCTGCTCTGGACAGGCGGCTGGGATTCGACCTTCCGATTGCTGCAGCTCTTGCTGCTGCACCGGGTCGAGGTCGCTCCCATCTATCTGCAGGATGCGACACGGGCATCGACGCGGATCGAATTGGACACGATCGCCCGCATCGGCGATCGCCTGCGCAAGCAATACCCCCACACCCGCGCCTTGCTGCAGCCGCTGCTCATCGCCGAGGCGGCCGACGTCGCCGACGACGAGGACATCGCCGACGCCCTGCGCGATGTGCGGAAGCGGGTCTACATCGGCAACCAGTACGCCTGGCTTTCTTCGTTCTGCAAGCGCAACGGCATCCACGACGTGGAGCTGTGCGTGCATGTCGACGACAAGGTGCAGACCTTGCTGCACGCATTCGTCGCCGAAACCGAACATCCGGCAGGCTACCGGACGGTGCGCGTAGATCCCAAACACGCCGGCACGGCCGAGTTCGAGTTGTTCCGCTACTTCAGCTTCCCCGTTTTTCGGATCGACAAGCTGGACATGGCGCGGCAAGCCGACGCCGAAGGCTGGAGCCCATTGATGGACATGACCTGGTTTTGCCACACGCCGTCGCGCGGCCGGCCGTGCGGCCTGTGCGGGCCTTGCGTCTACACCATCGAGGAAGGGTTGGCGCACCGGGTGCCGGCTTCGCGGCGCGCCTTGTCCTTTTTCTACCGCCGTCTTGCGCTACCGCTCAAAGGTCCGCTGCGGCAGGCGCGCGCGGCCTTGCGCGGCGAACGCTGACCCGCGCAGCCGCTTACGCGGCGCGCTGCACGATCCGCAACGGGTTCTGCCATTCCGAGAGCAACGCGGCTTCGCGTTCCTTGGCTTTGTGCAGGTGCGCTTCCTTGACGTGGCCGTAGCCGCGGATCTGCTCCGGAATGCTGGCGATTTCGGCGGCGAGGCCGATGTTGCCGGCGTCGAGCTTGTCGAGCAGTCCGCCGATGGTGTTCTCGTACTCGCCGATCAGCCGGCGCTCGCCTTTGCGCTCATCGGTATAGCCGAAGATGTCTAGCGCGCTGCCGCGCAGGCCGCGCAATTTGGCCAGCACCTTGAATGCGGTGAAGACCCACGGGCCGAACTCCATCTTCTGCAGCTGGCCTTGCGCATTCTTCTTGGCCAGCAGCGGCGGCGCCAGGTGGAAATGCAGCCTGTAGTCGCCGTCGAACTGCTGCTCCAACCTGCGGCGGAAATCGCCGCTGGTGTACAGCCGCGCCACTTCGTATTCGTCCTTGTAGGCCATCAGCTTGAAGAAATAGCGGGCGACGGCTTCGGACAAATCGGTGGAACCGGGCGCCTTGGCTTGTTCGGCCGCGCGCACCTTGGCGACGAAATCGGTATAGCGCTTCGCATAACGGGCGTTCTGATAGTCGGTGAGGAAGGCGCTGCGGCGCGCGATCACTTCGTCCAGCGAACGCGACAGGCGCGCATCGTCCAGCGGCAGGAACGCGACTTCGCTGCCGTGCGCGGGCACGTGGCGCAGATCGTCCTCGCTGCGGGTCGGCGAGAGCGCGTCCGCCAAGCCCGATTCACGGCCTTCGGATGGGCGCGGCGGCAGCATCGGCAGGTCGCGCGGCGTCTTCTCCGCCGTGGTTTGCGCGTTGCGGACGATGCCGGCGGCCTCCAGCACCGCGTCGATGTCGGTCGCGGCCAAACGACCCCAGGCGAACGCGGTCTTGTTCATCTCGACCGCGGCGCCGTTGAGTTCGACCGCGCGCATGATCGAATCGAACGACAGCGGCACCAGGCCCTGCTGCCATGCGTAGCCGAGGATGAAGAGGTTGGCCGCGATCGCGTCGCCCATCAGCCCGGTCGCGATCTGCGTGGCATCGATCAACAGCGGAGACTTGCCGCCGAGCGCGTGCTGCACGGCTGCGACGATGTCGGTCGCCGGGAACTGCATGTCCGGACGCGTGGTGAAGGTGCCCGGCATCGCTTCGTAAGTGTTGAGCACGACCTGGGTGCGGTCGGCGCGGATCTTGGACAGCGCCCAGTAGTCGTTGACCACGACCATGTCGCAGCCCAGCACCAGATCGGCCTCGCCGGCGGCGATGCGCACCGCATGGATGTCGTCGGGCGTTTTGGCGATGCGGATGTGGGTGGTGACCGCTCCGCCTTTCTGCGCCAGGCCGGTCTGGTCGAGTACGGTCGAGCCGCGGCCTTCCAGGTGGCCGGCCATGCCGAGCAGCGCGCCGATGGTGACCACGCCGGTGCCGCCGACGCCGGTGATCAGGATGTTCCAGGGCTGCGAAAGATCGGATGCGAATGCGGGCATCGGGATGTTCGCCAGCTTTTCCTGCGCGCTGACTTTCTTGCCTTTTCGCGGCGCGCCGCCGTGCACGGTGACGAAGCTGGGGCAGAAGCCTTCGACGCAGCTGTAGTCCTTGTTGCAGTTGCTCTGGTCGATTTCGCGCTTGCGGCCGAACTCGGTGTCCTTGGGTAGCACCGACACGCAGAAGCTCTTCTGGCCGCAATCGCCGCAGCCTTCGCAGACCAAAGTGTTGACGAAGACGCGCTTGGCCGGATCGACCATCTTGCCGCGCTTGCGGCGGCGGCGTTTTTCGGTCGCGCAGGTCTGGTCGTAGATCAGCACGCTGACGCCCTTCACTTCGCGCAGGCGCTTCTGGACGTCGTCGAGCTCGCGGCGGTCGAGGAATTCCACGCCGTTCGGGAAGATCGAGCGATCCGACCACTTCTCGATGTCGTCGCTCAGCACGACGATGGTCTGCACGCCTTCGCTGCGCACCTGGTGCGCGATCTGCGGCACCGACAGCGTGCCGTCCACCGGCTGGCCGCCGGTCATCGCGACCGCATCGTTGTAGAGGATCTTGTAGGTGATGTTGACGCCGGCCGCGACCGACTGGCGGATCGCCAGCGAGCCGCTGTGGAAATAGGTGCCGTCGCCCAGATTCTGGAACACGTGCGGCGTTTCGGTGAACGCCGCCTGGCCGCACCAGGTGACGCCTTCGCCGCCCATCTGGGTGAAGGTGTCGGTGTCGCGGTCCATCCACGTCACCATGTAGTGGCAGCCGATGCCGGCCATGCCGCGCGAGCCTTCCGGCACTTTCGTCGACGTGTTGTGCGGGCAGCCGCTGCAGTAGTGCGGCACGCGCGGGAAGTTGGCGCGCGGCAGGGCCAGTTCGCTTTCCTTGGCTTCCATCCAGCGCAGCACGTCGCGCATGTGCTCGGAATCGTGGAAGCGCTGGATGCGGCGCGCCATCACGCCTGCGATGCGCGCCGGCGTGAGTTCGTTGGTCGACGGCAATATCCACTCGCCGCCTTCGTCGTATTTGCCGACGATGGAGGGACGGCGCCCTTCGAAGTTGTAGAACAGCTCCTTCATCTGGCTTTCGATGAAGCTGTGCTTCTCTTCGACGACCAGGATGTCCTCGAGCCCGCGCGCGAAATCGCGGATGCCCACCGGCTCCAGCGGCCAGGTCATGCCCACCTTGTAGACGCGGATGCCGAGCTCGGCGCAGGCGCGCGCGTCCAGGCCCAGGTATTCCAGCGCCTGCAGCACGTCCAAGTAGCTCTTGCCGGTGGTGACGATGCCCAAGCGCGCGTTCGGCGAATCCACCACGACGCGGTCGATGCGGTTGGCGCGCGCGAACGCCTGCGCCGCCTTCACCGCATAACGGTGCAGGCGCATTTCCTGGTCCAGCGGCGGATCGGGCCAGCGGATGTTGAGTCCGCCCACCGGCATCTCGAAATCCTCCGGCGTGGCGATCTGCAGCGCGAACGGATTCACTTCCACCGACGCGGACGATTCCACCGTCTCGGCGATCGTCTTGAAGCCGACCCAGCGGCCGGTATAGCGCGACATCGCCCAGCCGATCAGGCCCATGTCCAGGATGTCCTGCACGCCAGCCGGGTTGAGGATCGGCATCATCGCGCTGGTGAATTCGCCTTCGCTGCCGTGCGGCAGCGTCGAACTGCGGCAGGCATGGTCGTCGGCGGCCAACGCCAGCACGCCGCCATGCTTGGAGGTGCCGGCGGCGTTGCCGTGCTTGAACACGTCGCCGCAGCGGTCCACGCCGGGGCCTTTGCCGTACCACATCGCATACACGCCATCGACTTTGGCGCCGGGGAACAGGTTGGTCTGCTGCGTGCCCCAGACCATGGTCGCGCCGAGGTCTTCGTTGAGGCCGGGCGTGAACTTGACCCCGGCTTCGGCCAGATGCTTCTTGGCGCGCCACAATTCCAGATCGAAGCCGCCCAACGGCGAGCCGCGATAGCCCGAAATGAAGCCGCCGGTGTTCAAGCCCGCAGCTTGGTCGCGCAGCCGCTGCATCAGCGGCAGCCGCACCAGCGCCTGTACGCCGGACAGATAGATGCGGCC
The DNA here is from genome assembly GCF_023374055.1 of Luteimonas galliterrae. Taxonomy (NCBI): domain Bacteria; kingdom Pseudomonadati; phylum Pseudomonadota; class Gammaproteobacteria; order Lysobacterales; family Lysobacteraceae; genus Luteimonas; species Luteimonas galliterrae. The sequence continues at coordinate 132,449 of NZ_JAMBEP010000005.1, forward strand.
CTGGGTGCGGGTGAACTTGTCCTCCAGGGTGTAGTCCAGATCCAGCACGCTATGGGTCAGCGCGGTGTTGGCGGAGGCGGGCGAAGACAGTTCGGCGGTGCTGGTCATGGCGTGCGTGGCTGCGGCGCCGAAAAAGCGCCGGGGCTGCGAGGTTGGGGGCGGCAATTCTACCAGTCGGCCCGATTCGGCCTTCTGTGGGAGCGGCTTTTGTGGGAGCGGCTTTAGCCGCGAGCTTTTCGGCCATCGAAGATCAAGGGCTGCGGCTAAAGCCGCTCCCGCAAAACCGCCACACCAGAGGCCGCTCCGGATGTCCGCTGGCGTTTGCCCCTAAACAGCGCGAGAGTGTCGGTTCGGGCGCCGGAGCGGAACCGGGAAGGGGAGGCCAAGGGCATGTCGGGCATGCAGCAGGCAACGAACCGCCGCGAGGAAGGCGCTTGGGCGCGCCGGCACAACCATGCCCTGGTGTCCCTGGCCCGGCAGGTCTGGCACCAGGACTGTTCCCTGGCCAGCGCCTACGCCGTGATCTGCGAAACCGCGGCTGAGACGCTGGAAGTCGAACGGGTCAACGTCTGGCGCTGCGACGGGCCCGACGCCCTTCGCTGCGTGCACAGCTACGACCGCGCCGGCCGTCGCCACAATCCGCCGGGTTACGAAGAAACCATCCGCCCGCTCGGCGCCTACGCGCAGATGCTGGGCGAAGTGCGGGTGATCGACGCCGCCGATGTCGCCACGCATACCGCGCTGAGCGGCGAAGACACCTCGCTGGCCCACTACCTGCGCCGCCATAACGTGCGTTCGCTGCTCGACGCCCCGATGCGCTGCGAGGGCGAATTGATCGGCGTGGTCTGCCACGAGCAGGTTGGCGCGGCACGCGTCTGGACGCCGGAGGACGAGGCATTCGCCGGCAGCATCGGCGACTACGCGGCCATGGCCTACGAGACCCAGCGCCGGCGCGAGGCCGAGGGCCGTTTGCGCTATTTGGAACTGCACGATCCGCATACCGATCTGCCCAATCGCGACCACCTGCTCGAAGTCGCGCATACGGCTTTGCGTCCCCTGCACGGCGACACTGCCGGCGTGGCCGCGATCCACCTGCAGGTAGACACGCTGATGGGCGCCGAGGACGCCTCCGACGCGGGTGCCGACGTGCTGGTCGCCATCGCCGACCGCCTGCGCGAGGCATTCTGCGAAACCGCAACCCTCGCGCGCGTGCGCAGCGACGGCTTCGCGCTGCTGCCGCACCGCCACCTGCACGAAACCGAAGCGCTCAACCTGGCCGAGCGCTGCATCGAACTGATCCGCGACACTGCGGTCGCCGCCGGCGCGCCGCATGCCGTTGCGGCTGCCGGCATCGCCTTTTCGCGCGACTTGGTCGCGCCTTCGGCCGACGCGCTGCTGCGCAATGCGGAGCTGGCCAGCCAGCGTGCGCGCCAGGGCAGCGCCGACCGCTGCGAAGTGTTCGACGCCGAGCATCACCGCGGCCTGTTGGCGCGCATGCGCACCGAGCAGTCTTTGCGCGATGCCTTTGCGGCCGGACGCATGCAGGTGCACTACCAGCCCGAAATCGACCTGCGCGACGGCCGCTGGCGCGCCGCGGAAGCGTTGCTGCGCTGGCGCGACGAACAGGGCGAGTTGCGCTCGGCCGGCGAGTTCGTCGATATCGCCGAAGCCTCGGGCCTGATCGTGCCGCTGGGCCGATGGGTATTGGCCGAGGCCTGCCGCGCCGCGACCGCATGGCCGATGCGCGAAGGCCGGGCGCCGCTGCTGCGCGTCAACGTGTCGGCGCGGCAGTTCGAACAGCCCGGCTTGCTGCAGGACGTGACCCAGGCGTTGCTGGCGTCGGGCCTGCCCGCGCAGCAGCTATGCCTGGAGTTGACCGAGACCTCGCTGCTGCGAGACGAAATGGCCGCCGCGCATACCCTGTCGCGTCTGCGCGGCTTGGGCGTCGGGGTGGCGCTGGACGATTTCGGAAGCGGCTACTCGTCGCTGTCCTATCTCAAGCATCTGCCGATCGATGCGCTCAAGCTCGATCAGGGTTTCGTCGCAGGTCTGCCGACCGACCGTTACGACTTGGCGATCGTGCAGGCGATCGCGGGCTTGGCGAAGCAGGTCGGCATAGAAGTGGTTGCCGAAGGCGTGGAGAACGAGGCGCAAGCCGATGCGTTGCGCGAGTGCGGCATCGCCCGCGCGCAGGGGCATCTCTTTGCGCCAGCATTGACCGAGGAGGCGTTGTTGCAGCGCTTCGGCGATGCGGTTTGAATGCGCGTTGCTATCCTGTCCGTACCGACGCGACGTCCGATCTGCGCGGATTTTGCGTCTTAAAGTCCAATGACGACGACCGAGTAAGGGGATGACGCCGTGAATACACGCGCCGAACGCTGGCACCGCGTCTCGGACCTGTTCGACCGCGTGGTGGACCTGGGCGTGGCCGAACGCGAGCGGGTGCTGTCGGCCGAGTGCGCGGACGATCCGGCCTTGCGCGCCGAAGTGGACCGGC